>JANXQG010000147.1 GCA_025356915.1 Planctomycetota bacterium
CTCCATGCCGAGCTTGCGGATCAAACGTGGGGCACGGGGAATGTTGCCGGAGAAAAAGTCCAACAGCCCGCCCACGCCGATCACGACCCTCGCTCCCAGCTTCGACAGGCAGCGGCGAATCCAGATATCTTGGCGAGGAGCCCCAAAAGCCACCAGTACCAAGTCGGCACCGGAGCAACGGATCTCTTCGATCACCTCGGCCTCTTCCTCGGCCGAGAAATAACCGTGCCGCCAGCCGGCCAACTCCACGCCGGGATAGTTCTTGGCCAACCAGCGAGCGACACCCTCGGCCACACCCGGGCGGCCGCCGAGGAGGTAGATCCGCTTGCCGGTGCCTTGTAAGGCGGCGGCCAACCGTGGGAAGAGATCGGTGCCGTTGACGTTGTCGCGAACCGGCTGCCCCAACACGTCGCCGGCCACCCGCACACCGATGCCGTCGGCGAACACTAGATCCGAATGCTGCAAGGCCTCCAGATACTCGGGACTGCGGCAGGCAATGTTGACGCAATCGGCATTCACAAAGCTGACCTGCGTAGGAGGGGTGTCGCCGTTGAGCCGATCGACAATCACTTCGACGGCCTGATCAAGCGTGACATTATCAATCTCGATATCGAACAGCTTAATTCGCGGCAGAGCGGCGGCCACGCGGGCGACCGTGGTGTTTTCGCTCAGGGTTTCCAGAAGATCGATGGACATCGTTGCGTCTCGCGGGGTCAGTGGCTTGTGACCACGTAGAAAAGCAACGTCCATGCCAGGGTCTAAAACGGCTTACCTCCGAGAGATGGCCCAATGCAGCGAAAGTGAAGTGGGGTAAGGGTTTAAAGTGTGTGGATCAAGATCGGCGGCACGGATGCACAAACGGTCCAATGTTGCCAAAAAGCAACACGACGGTCGCCTTTCGCGCGTTGTCATGTTGACGAGATACAACACGTCGCCCTGCGGCAGCAGACATCAAAATCACTTGCGTTTCTCCCTTTTCCGACCGAGAGTTGAGTGATGGATGAAACCACCGCAACTTCCCATACGATTCCGATGGACGGCCAGACGCCGCTCGATGCGGCTCCGTCGCTGCATGGCGACGCCCTGGCTCTCGGCGTCGTGTTGCTTCTGGTATCGACGGTGCTGCAACGTGCGGTCGGCTTCGTGCGGGAGATCTGCTTCTGCCGTTACCTCAGCCCAGAACAGCTCGGCGAGTGGGACATGGCTTTTGGCTTTCTTATGTTGGCTGGGCCGCTGCTCGTGATGTCGTTGCCTGGCACGTTCGGGCGGTATGTCGATCGTTACCGGCAAGCGGGCCAGTTGCAGAGCTTCCTTCGCCGCACAGCCGGGTTCTGCGCCGCGCTAACCGTGCCTTCCGTGCTGGCGATTATGGTTTTCCGCGGCTGGTTCTCCTACCTGATCTTCGGCAGTCGCGAGCACGAAGGGATGGTCGTGCTCCTGGCCTTCGGGCTGCTGTTGATCATCGCTTTCAATTTCATCGTCTGCCTCGCCACGGCCCTGCGAAATCTGAAGGTCGTATCGCTGATTGAATTGGCCAACAGCGTGTTCTTTGGCGTGCTGGGCATTACGCTTTTGTGTTGCGGCCAGACTAAGCCCGAAGCGATGGTCTTGGCCTATGCTGGCTCGTGCCTGCTCTGCGTGCTGGGTTCGCTGGTCTGGCTGGCGCGAATGTGGCGGAGTTTCCCCCAGAAAGCGGTCTGCATGCCGCACCGCGAACTTTGGTCGCGCATGCTGCCGCTGGCCGCCTGGATCATGGTCATCAACCTGCTGTGGAACCTGTTTGACGTCGTCGATCGTTATATGATCGTGCATCTTTTGCCTGGTTCGGCCGCCGAGGCCCTAGCCGAGGTAGGCAACTACCGCAGCTCGCGAGTGCTGCCGCTCTTGCTGTCATCAATCACCGGCATGATCGCCGGGGCATTACTGCCTCACCTGAGCCACGATTGGGAAGCGGGCAGGCGGCAACGGGTCTCCGATCAACTCAATTTGTTTCTGAAAATCTGGGCAATTTTGCTCACGGCCGGCGCTGCCATCGTTCTTTTGATCGCGCCAGAATTATTTCGCATCGGCTTTCACAATAAGTTCGCCGGCGGACTGCTGGTCCTGCCTTGGACATTGACCTATTGCACGTGGTTCGGACTGAGTATGCTCCTACAGACTTACCTGTGGTGCGCCGAACGGGCAAACGTGGCCAGCCTCATCGCCCTGCTGGGTGTGGTGGTCAACGTGGTTCTGAACTTGCTCTGGCTGCCAGAAATGGGACTGAAAGGGGCCGTGCTAGCCACGGCAACGGCCAACGGCGTGGCGATGCTGCTCATGCTGGGCTTGAGCAGTCGTTATGGTTTCCGCGTCCACCGCGGAACGCTCGTCGGCCTGCTTTTGCCGATCAGCATTCCGCTAGGCCCCTGGGTCGTCCTCCTGGTGTTGGGAGTTGTCGTTGTAAAAATTATCGTTTCCGACCGCTATCTGACCCGCGAGGAGAAGCAGGCGATCTGGTCCGGGGTGGGGCAATACTTCGGCAAGTTGCGCCTGCGGTCGCGACGCGCCGAAGCTGTTTTGTAGTTTCGTAATGCCTTTGTTGATAACCTCTAAACCTGATGCCAACGATTATTCGTCTCAACACGATCGCCGAACTTCGGGCTGCCGCACCGGCCTGGAACGATCTTTGGCAACGGAGCGACTGCACGTCGCCGCTGGCCCGGGCTGAGCCGATCGCTGCTTGGCTGGCACATTTTGCTCCCACCAACCGTTTCCATGCACTGGTCGTGGCCGACGAAGGCCGCTGGTTGGTCGCCCTGCCGTTGATCGGTCGCCGCATGGCCGGGGTGCTTCGCGCAGGCGCGTTGCCTTGCAACGCCTGGCCATCCGGTGCAACACTGCTCTGGGATGCCACGGCGACCGATGACCCGGGTGTTGGCGAGACGGTTTCGGCGGGCTTGGCACGATTGCCATGGCCACTGGTGTTTCTCGAAGCGGCCATGCCGGCTCGGGCGTCGTGGCAGGCATTGTGTCGCACGCTGACCGCGGCAGACATGCCTTGCGACCTGCGGACCCGCTGGAAGGTCGGTCGCCTGGCAATCGAACACAACTGGCCGGTGGCCTTTGGCCACCTATCCCACAAACATTGCAGGCGCATATCGACCTCATTGTCCAAGTTGGCGGATCGGGGTGAAGTCTGCTTCAAACTGCATGCGAATCTTTCACCGAACGAGGTTGAACCATTGCTTCGCCAAGCATTGGAGACAGAAGACCGCGGCTGGAAGGGCGCGGCTGGAACGTCGATACTGCGAACTCCCGGGGCTGCGGAGTTCATGCTCGCGCAAGCCCGCTGCTTGGCCGCAGAAGGCCAACTGTTGCTGGCCTTTCTCGATTGCGGCCAACGGAACGTGGCTTTCTGCTACGGGGTGCTCGGCAAGGGAGTGTTTCATTCTTTCAAGATCGGCTTCGATCCTTTTTTTGCGACGCTCTCACCCGGCCATCTGCTGCAATATCACCTTCTACAGGAACTTCATGCCGATCCGCAGGTGACCGCAGTCGATTACATCGGCGAAATGACCGAGTATCACGCGAGTTGGCGACCGGAGGTTTATCCATTTGCCCGGTTGGCATTCGCCCGCCGCGGCAGCATGCTCGGCCGTGCGGCCTTGTGGGGATTTCAGCAAATGAAAGGGCCGTCGGAGGGAATTCCGATCATTACGCCAACTTCCTTATCGGCCGTGACCGGCCACCCCTAAAACACCGCCTTGATCCTTGATGTCTACTCCCTTGGTCTTGTTGTCATAAATCTTCAGAACCGAATCTTTCTCTTGACCGACCGTTATCTCCCTTCCCCCCCGCCCTCTCCTTCCTATATTTAGCCACAGAGGTCACGGAGGTCACAGAGAGAAACAGGCAAATTTCGGGTTCACCCAGCACCACAAGCTTCCCATATTGTGCATCCGCACCAATCTTGACACAACCACCTTTTCTCTTCCCGTTCGCAGGAACTCCACTCATTCCACCTTGTTGGCTGGCTTGCCAAGTGGGATTTCTAATACCCCCGGCTTGCCAAGGGCCGCGTTGCACGGTTGCTCGATCCTGTGTAGAATGACTACTGATAAGGAATGGTCTTGTTCCCAGGAATCTTGGAGGTAGAACTTGGATTCTGTCTTTGACCTCACGCCACCCGAAAAACTCCAATTAGTTGAAGACCTTTGGGATGATTTGGCTAGCATACCCAATGCTATTCCGGTGCATCCCTGGCAAATTGAAGAGTTGGCCCGACGAAAGGCAAACCTTTTGAAGAATCCCGCGACAGGCTTATCGTGGGAGGAAGTCAAGAAAAGGGTGCGCAGATCTCATGGCCGTTAAGTACGTCGTTGCACCTGAGGCGGAGCAGGATCTTATCGAGGCATATACTTGGTACGAAGATCGACGCGTTGGGCTGGGGGAAGAGTTATTAAGCAGCGTTGATGCTTGTATACACTGGAAGGTCTGTCATTGCTTACCGAATTGCATCCGCTCTTGAGCTTCTCGTCCATCTGACCTTTCCTTAGCCGCACGCCTTTGTCTATTCGACCAGAATGATTTGCGAACCCGTGGAGTCATCGAGTTCGACTTCCAGCGTACCACGGCCTTTCACGCCACCCTTGCCGCCTTCCGCCGAAAGCACATGCCGACCATGGAGTACGTCGTCAAACTCAAACCGGCCGTTATCATCGATATCAGCCGGGCGTCCGCCGCCAGTATTGTTCACATCATCTAGTCGGACCTTTCCGGAAGCGCACTTCACATTGGTGTCGTTCTTGAATACCACCACGCCAACAATCCGGCCCTTCTTGGGAGCCGCTGGTTTCTTGTCCGTTTTGGATGCGGTCCGTTGGGTAGCGGGATCAGCAACCACCACAAACGGAGTCCGCTTCAAGATGGTTTCACCGACCGCATTCTTGGCACGGAAGAGCAACGAAAGTTTATGCTCACCCGCAGCGAGTTTTTCCGTCGGGATTTTGGCCGACCAAGTGTCTTGCTTCCCCTGGTTGACTTTCACTTTCTTAGGCTCCTGGGCAAACTCGTCCGGCTTGTCTGGATCTTCCAACCCGCAGTCAAATTGAGTAATCGAACTCAACGATTTCACCATGAGTTCGACCGGCAGGCCCTGGCCGGTTTCGATCTTGTTGGTTAGCGTCACGCTGCGAATGTTGGGCGGTTCATCGAGGATGATCGGAACCGACGCGACCCAGGGCGATTTACGTTGTTCTCCGAAATCGGGACTGTAGCTCGTGTAGGCTGACACATCGATGCGGACCTTCTGTTTCGGCAGGGCCAGTTCCAGGGGAACCTCGAATTTGCCGACACGCGTCGATACTTTCAACTCGCCATTGGCACGGACGCCGCGCAGCGTGATTTCCTGCTGCCGAGTATACAATACCTTCGGCTGCTCCTTCGTCCAAGGCGGCACATCCCTCCCCTTCTCGTCGAAGGTCCGAAGCTCGATCCGGTCTTTCAAATTCTCTTCGGAATGGTGCAAAAAATCGGTGCGGGCATAAATCTCGAAGTTCAAAAGCACCTTTACCGGTTGCTTGTCAGGCGATGCGTCCAAGGCGGCTTCGGGCTTGGGCGAAGTGATTTTCAACTCAAGAGTATCGTCGGGCACGATTCGGCCGGGCTGGTTCGACCAGTCAGGACTGATAAATTGCAGCGCATGCGGATAGCCGTCGACGTCGAAGAAGAAACGCAAGCCCTTGTTCGAGATATCGCGGGCTATCCTCGATCGGAAATCGACGTTTTGCATACGCGATTCGATCGCCCCATTCCCCAGCCCGCTTCTTGGATTGGTCGCAAAGCGGACCTGGATCGGATTTTTCGCGGTGTCCAGGGGAAAGGAGGCGTTGTCCCTAGCCTTGAGTTCAACGTGCAGCTCTTGGCGACCCTCGTTGTAATCAAACGCCGCTTCCAGGAAGTCGCTAGGCTTCCATGGCTTGAACTCGATGCGCTGAACCCAGTACTTGCTCTTGTCGCCTCGATCGCGAATCAGCACGGCAAATCCATTGGTCACATTCTCGCCGGAAGGAGCAGTCACTGCGGTGGCTGGCTTTGCCGCAGGCTTTTCGGCCGTTTTGTCGGCCGGGGGCGTTTCGGCAAACGGAATCGGCAGGGTCTCACCCACCGGGATCTTCAGAGAAATTCGGTCAAATACACGGATTATGCCGTCCGCCAACTCATGACGTTCATTGAGTACGTTACGGTCCCAGTTTTCGCTCGATCTCCACTCACGGGGGGCGACAAATTCGATGCTTAACTCCTTCTCGCTTTCCGACTCGTTCTTGACTTTCAGAAGAAAAGCAGTCTCGCGATTGGGAAAAGGCCGCAACTGGATTGCCTTCTGCGCGCCTGGGGCCTGATCGAGTTCGTTTCCCGCAGCATCGGAGGCAATCAGGCGGACGACATCGGGGGCCGACACATGCAACTTCATCGAGCCCTCGCCCGTCTGGCCAACAGAGCTCGCCTTGACCCTCAAGATGCTGTCCAGCGGGCCTACGGCCTTCTGAAAATTGACGATCAAATCAACCTCGCCCGAGTTGTCCACCAGGGGAATTTTCTCCATGACGCCGGGCGATAACAGATGCTCCTGACCCGTGGAGGATCGCACCTCCAGAGCACTGGCCAGCTTGGAGTTGTCGCAATCCCAGCAGAGTTCGGCTTGGGCCGCATTGCCTCCGGTCACGCTCACCTTGACCTTGTACGACCGTACTGCTTCAAAGGGATTCTCTTTCTTCGAGTTTTTTTGCACCAGATGCACGGCTACCGTGGGAGACGGCGGTGGCCCCAGCGTAGGCGGTGGAATAAAATTGAGATACTTGATGTCGCGGGCGTCGGCCCAGCGCAAGGCTCGATCAACCGCAGCCACGGATTGGGGATCGGCGCGTCCGGTTTCCAAAAGGACTTTTGCCCGGGCGGCTTCTCGGCTCAGCTCCTCATGCAAACTGGCCTGTAAGTCGAGGAGTCTTTTGCCGAATTCTTTGCAGTTCCCGCGTAGTGTCTCTGCGTTTGCGTTTTTGAATTGCCGCAAATCGAGATTGGCTGTAGGGACTGCCAACAGCACCGCCGCCTGCTCCAGTTCGGCCTGAACGGCGATTCGAGCGATAAATTGGGGAGTCGGCGCGAAGGTCGTCCGCGGTGACTCTCTCGATGGCAACTTTTCCGGCACCACCAACGGCACATCGAGGGTCCGACGCATTTTCAACAGTGCTATCCGATCCCTGGTGCCCAGCACGGGGACAGCCAGAATGGCCTCGATTCGTGCGGCTCGGCCACGGATCGGCAGACTGGCTTTTGCCAGTTCCGCGGCTTCTATATGCCACGCTTCATAAAGCTCGTTGACATGCTTGTTGACCTCGTTCGTCAGTTCGTCAAGCTTCCGCATTTGGCCCAGATTAACGTCGGCCTTACCGGAGCCGACCATGAGTTTATGGAGTTCCGGGGAGAGCGTTTGCAGACTCACGAGCAGTTTCCGCAACTGGCCGACGCGGGCCGTGTATTCCGCTTCCACGTTCACATTGCAACCGAGAATCGCTTGGTGCCAACGAATTCCGTAGGTGGCGAGGCGGATACCCCGGTTTCGCGCTTGGAATGCCTTGCAGATCGACGGTTTTTTTGTCGCCCATGCCTCAAAATTGTCCTTCTGTTGCTGAAACTGGCGTCTCGCCTGGTTCAAACGAACGATGGGATCCTCACCCGAATCCGCATCGCCGACCGTGTTGGGAAGATGTTTTAATACCGCGATGACTTTTGAGTTCAAGTCCGCTTTCCGATTGGCATGGACGGTGCCGGATCGCAAACGGAATTCATAGTCCAAGAGGACATTTTCATATTCGCGCCAGAGATGAGGGGCATAATCGACGATTGTCCAGCCGGAGGGAGTGCCACGATCCAGTTCGTCTCGTTGTTCCCATGCCATTTGCAGCAAATCATCGACGTCCGACGGCTCGGGCGATGTGGCAGGTTGGGCGCGGCCCACGGTGTGGCGGAGATGAAGGCCGGGCGGAACTTCACGCACCAGCCCCTTGCCAGCGCGATAAAGGCAAGGAGTTTGGCTCTCCAGGCCGCCACGATTCCTCTGGACCCAATCGCCCACTCCGCGAAGGACAAAATCGTACAGTTCGTCAAGGTCGACGATGCCGTCATGGCGGGGAAGATTCCCCCCCTCGCCTTCGCGGACGGCAATGTCCGCTTCGCCCCGCAGCCCTTCCGTAACAAAATAGCCGAACGCGCAGCGGCGGGCCGACTCGGAGAAATGCTCCACTTCGAGCGACTGCGAGTTGGTCAGCACCCACAGCGCATCGTCATCGATCTTCCTGACTTCCTCTTCCACGAGGACCGGAAACTCGTTGATCATCATTCCCGCGCGGGGGTCGGAGATCGCGTAAGAAACGTCCAGAATCAGCAGTTTGAGCGGGGCCTGGCGTTTCTTCACTTCGGCAAGCAACTCGCGCAAGGAATAACGCCCGGCGACAGGGCCGCCTTGGGACCGTGTGGAAACTCGTTCGTAGCCGCTGCACAAGAGCCATGCCGTACCGTCGGGGTCCGACACGCCGCGTGCAGCAAGGTAGACTACCATCGCGTCTTTTCGATGACCACCTTCTCCTGTATTCTCTCCCCAAAAATTGAAAATCGTGTCGGAGCGGTCGCGATCTTCTTTTCGGACATCCGTTCCTGGCTCCAGGCTGGCAAACGCCTCCGCGTCCTCGTCGCAAAACGGAATAGGGGTGGTTTTTTCGTAAATAATGCGGAGGGCCGCGAGTTGCGCCTC
>JANXQG010000015.1 GCA_025356915.1 Planctomycetota bacterium
GGCTCTTCCTGTCTTAAATTATTTTTTTCTGAACAACGGCCCGCCATACACGGCCGTGTCGCCGAGCATCTCCTCGATCCGCAGCAATTGATTGTACTTGGCCATGCGGTCGGTACGCGAAGCCGAGCCGGTCTTGATCTGGCCAGTCCGCATGGCGACGGCCAAGTCGGCGATTGTCGAATCCTCGGTCTCGCCGCTGCGATGGCTGGAGATCGACGAATACCCGTTACGATGCGCCAACTCGATGGCTTCGATCGTCTCGGTTAGGGTGCCGATCTGATTGACCTTGATCAAGATGCTGTTGGCAATGCCTTCGTCGATGCCCCGCTGTAGACGCTTCGTGTTCGTCACGAACAGGTCGTCGCCGACGAGCTGAATCTTCTTGCCAATGCGGTCGGTAAGCAGCTTCCAGCCTTCCCAATCGTCCTCGGCGCAGCCGTCTTCGATCGAGCAGATGGGATATTTCTCGCTCCAGGTTGCCAATAGATTGACCATGTCAGCCGCCGAGATTTTCTTGCCATCGACCGTGTAGGTCTTGCTGGCGGCGTCGTAGAACTCTGATGCGGCTACGTCGAGGGCGATGTAAACCTGTTTGCCCAGTTCGTAGCCAGCCTTGGCAACGGCCTCGACAATCACGTCCAGTGCTTCCTGGTTGCTCTTTAGGTTCGGGGCAAACCCGCCTTCGTCGCCTACGTTCGTTGAGAGCTTCTTATCGTGTAGCACCTTCTTGAGATTATGGAATACCTCGCAGCCGCAGCGGATGGCGTCGGTGAAGGAGTTAAAGCCCAGGGGCATGACCATGAACTCCTGGACATCCACGTCGTTATCGGCGTGCGAGCCGCCATTGATAATGTTCATCATGGGGGCCGGCAGCAAACGGGCTCCGACTCCGCCGAGATAGCGGAACAACGGCTGGCCGGTGTGGGACGCCGCGGCATGGGCCGTGGCCAGCGAAACGCCGAGGATGGCGTTCGCACCCAGTTTGCTTTTGTTTTCTGTGCCGTCCAAATCGATCATCCGCCGGTCCAATGCGGCCTGATCCAGGGCGTCCATGCCAGCCAGCTCGTCGGCCAGGATGTCGTTGACGTTATCGACCGCTTTCATCACGCTCTTGCCCAGGTAGCGAGACTTGTCGCCGTCGCGAAGTTCTAATGCCTCGTGAACGCCTGTGCTCGCGCCGCTGGGAACCGCCGCCCGGCCGACAGAACCATCGGCTAACTCTACATCGACCTCAATGGTGGGATTTCCACGGCTATCAAGGATCTGTCGGGCATGGATATCGAGAATTTCTGCGTTCATGATGGCAATTTCCTCAAACGAAATGGGCTAAAGCCGCATATTTTCCTCGATCCGCCGACGATTGACTAGCGGGGGAGGAGGAAAATCCGAAATCCAAAATCCGAATGACGAAAAGGCTCTCCGCCGGGTTTGTTGACGATTGTGGTGCGGGCGTCCCGCCCGCCCAGGATGTTGTGAAAAAACTAGGCAGGCGAGACGCCCGTGCCACAAACTTGGTGGAAAGCTCGAAAAGGCTTTCCTCCTGGCCTTCCTCCTTCCGCATTCGGCTTGGCCGGGGTATTATGGAGGGAATGCAGGGATTTGCTATATGAATGACAGCCAAAGGGGACGGAAAATGTTAACCAGGGCCGAACCTCAGCCGCTGCCGGATAATATTCGCAGTGTGCAACCGGGAGGGGGGGTCTGTTATCGAATCGAGCTTGCCTGGGGACGCTGGCGGCGATGGTGGTTGACTCATTTTCGACCAGGCTATGTGAAGAGAATGGGCAAACTACGGCAGGGTGATTGCCAGGGCGCGCCCTACGAGGTCATCGATTCGCGAGATCTGAAATGTTGCCGCAATGTTTGCGGTTGTTCCTGGGCGGAGGCCGACGATCAGTTTCGTTGGCGGAAGTCGATTCCGCTGGCACCTTGGGGAACGGCCGAGTTGCTCCTTATGGGTGGTCCGCTCTTGGTTTTGACAATTCTAGCCGCTGTGTCGTCGTGGCCTTATCTCGCCTTGCCACCGGCAGTGATGCTCGGGTTTATCGTATATTTCTTCCGTAGTCCACCCCGCCGTGTGCCGCAGAAGCCAGGCCTATGGGTTTCTCCGGCGGACGGCAAAATTGCCGAAATCACCCAGTTAGCGCACGACGAATTTGTGGGCGGCCCGGCCATCCGGATCGGTATCTTTCTTTCAATTTTTAACGTACATTTGAACCGGTCACCGGTTGCCGCACGGGTGATTGCCTTGCGGTATTCGCCCGGCGAGTTTCTCAACGCCTTGCGGCCGGAAAGTGCCTTGCGCAACGAGAATATGTGGATCGCTCTGGAGGAAGATTCGCCACCACACCGGCGCGTGGTCGTGCGGCAGATTTCTGGTGCGATCGCCCGGCGGATCGTTTGTGACTTGCGGCCTGGCGAAGTGATCCCGCGAGGGCATGTTTTCGGCATGATCAAGCTTGGCTCGCGGACCGAATTGATTCTGCCCGCAGAGGACGGACTGGAAGTGAAGGTCCGCATAGGGCAGAAAGTGAAAGCCGGGGTGACGGTCCTGGCGGAGTACAAGGAGTTAGGAGTTAGGAGTTAGGAGTTAGGAGTTAGGAGTTAGAAGTTAGAAGTTAGGAGTTAGGAGTTAGAATAAAGAAAATAGGGAAGATTATTTTTGTTTTCGTAATCGTTTTTCCCAGTCCCATAATCCCTAATACATCTCCCCATGCGTCCGATCCGTACCTTTGCCATCCTGCCGACGATGTTCACGCTAGGGAACCTAGTGTGCGGATTTTTTGCGATTGTGATTGCATCACGTGTCCGAACGCCCGATTCTCCGGAAGGTTTTAAGGAAACCTTATTGCTTGATCCGAGTCACTGCATGTGGAGCGCATGGCTGATTTTTCTGTCGATGGTATTTGATGCGTTGGACGGTTATATTGCGAGGCTCTCGAAGTCGACAAGCGAGTTCGGTGCTGAGTTGGACAGCCTTTGCGACATGGTGGCCTTCGGTGTGGCCCCTGCATTTTTGCTCGTGAAGATGTGTCCGCAGTTTTCGTTTTTCCACAAGGAAGCGGTGTGGGTGATTGCGGCCTCGTTTGCCGCTTGCGCGGCGTTGCGACTGGCACGATTCAATGTGGAGACGAGTGACGAAGACGATCACATGAGTTTTCGTGGCCTGCCCAGTCCGGCAGCCGCGGCGAGCGTGGCTGGGTTTGCCATCATGTTTTATACACTCCGCAAAGAAGATAGTCCGCTGATGTTCGCGAGGCAGATCGATATCGGCCTGCAATTCGTGCTCCCGTTTTTCGCCCTCTTGGCAGCCATGTTGATGGTCTCGCGAATCCCCTATCCCCATGTGGTCAATCAGGTCTTTCGTGGGCAGCGACCGCTTCGTCACCTGGTAGGCATCATTTTCAGTGTCGTGGCGATTATGGTCTTTCGCGACTACGCCGTGTCGATTGTTTGCGTAATGTTCGTCCTTTACAGCCCTTTGCGGTACGCGTGGGAGAAAGTTGTGCAGCGAAAATATCAAGAGGAACGCATCTTTTAATGCGAACCAGTCCCCAACCCCAGTCCCCAATCCCCAATCCCCAATCCCTTCCCCCCATGTTCTCTGGAATCGTTGAAGCCCTTGGTGTCGTGAGCGAAATCCGTGCGGATCCGCCCGGTTGCTGGTTGATTGTTCGTGAAGCCAAGATTGCCTCGGAAACGGCAGTTGCCGACAGCATCTGCGTGAACGGATGCTGCCTGACCGTGGTGGCGGTCGAGCGAGATACGTTTGCCTTCCAGGCCGGGCCGGAGACGCTCGCCCGGACGAATCTAGGCGAGTTAAAGCCGGGAAGTCCGGTGAATCTGGAACGAGCACTGGCCGTTAATGCGCGGCTGGGAGGGCATTTCGTGAGCGGCCATATCGATGGCGTCGGCGCGCTACTAGAGCGGATCGACTCGGGCGATTGGTCTACATTTTGGTTTTCGGTCCCGCGGGCTTTGGCCCGGCAAATGGCCTCGAAAGGCTCGATCGCCATCGATGGCGTAAGCCTGACCATCGTTGGCAGCGAGCCGGATCGTTTCAGCGTGGCCCTGATTCCCTTCACGCTGGCCGTGACGACGCTCGGTACGCTGGAAGTTGGCGGCAAGGTGAATTTGGAGACCGACATATTAGCGAAGTATGTGCAGCGACTGGCGGAAGCAGAGAATTGGCCGCCGGTCGAAAGCGGAGGATTGTAAGTGGACGATCCATCTCCCGAAAAGCAGACGCTTTCCTTCCTGCTGCGTCGTTTTCAGCAGGCCGGGATCAAGCCTCGCACCGACCTGGGCCAGAACTTCATGATCGACATGAACCTACAGCGGATGCTGCTGGATACGGCTCGGATTGGGCCTGACGACGTCGTGCTGGAGGTCGGCACGGGCACCGGCGGTCTGACGAAGCAGATAGCCCCCTTGGCGGCGGCGGTGGTGAGCGTGGAAGTCGATCGCGACTTGCACCAACTGGCTGGCGAGGAACTGTTCTACACCCCAAACGTGACCCTCTTGCATACCGACGTGCTGAAGACCAAGAGTCGGATCGAGCCGGCCGTTCTTGAAGCGGTCCAGCGGCAGTTGGAGGCTGGTCCAGGACGGCGGTGGAAACTCGTGGCCAACCTACCCTATAACGTGGCCACGCCGTTGATCGCGAACTTGCTTGCCCTCGATAGCCCACCATGTACCATGACCGTCACCGTGCAGAAGGAGGTGGCCGATCGGATCGTTGCCCGACCGGGAGCGAAGGACTACGGGGCACTGGCCATCTGGATTCAGAGTCAGTGCGGCACGGAGATCGTTCGCGTATTGGCTCCGTCGGTCTTCTGGCCGCGTCCCAGGGTTTCGTCGGCCTTCGTACAGATTACGCTTGACGAAACGCTCCGGCAGCGGATTCCCGATCGAGTTTATTTCCACGAGTTCGTGCGATCGATGTTCCTTCATCGCCGCAAGGCACTGCGCAGTGAACTGCTCAGCGCGCGGAAGCAGTTCAATAAGGCCCAGGTCGATGAACTGCTGGCTGGATTAGGGCTGGAACCCACCGTGCGGGCCGAGCGACTGGGGCCGGAAGAAATGCTCCGCCTCTGTGAGGCCGTCCGCCAAGCGAACTGCAAAGTCGGGAAGGGTGCGACCTAGGATTTGACCGACGTCACCTTTTCTCTTTCCTTGGCCATAATCGCTTGACTTGGCCACTGCGATAACGCATAATGTGTACGGATCGACGTACATATTGCATATTGGGATGTTCGGAAGAAATGACCACACTATCGGCAACAGATGCGCGGCGCGAATTCTTTGAACTGGTCAAGCAGGCGAATCAGGGGCATCAGGTCTATCGAATTCGCCACCGCAAAGGCTCGGCGGTGCTCATGTCGGAAGAAGACTATGAAAGCCTCATGGAGTCGCTCGAACTTCTTTCAATTCCAGGATTTCGTGCAAGCATGAAACGCTCGGCCGCCCAGATGAAGCGAGGTGCCACACTTGCGTTGAACGAGGTATTGGGAGACGAATCGTGAAACCTTTCACGGTTCAGTTCACGCTAGAAGCGGCCAAGGATGTCAAAAAACTTTCGCCGCAGTTGAAGCGGAAACTTCGGAAAATGCTCACGACAGGTATTGCCGCTGCCCTGTTCTCCGGCAAAAAATTGGTGGGCGACCTTTCGGGGTTCTACTCCGTTCGTCTGACCTACAAAGACCGCATCGTCTATTCGGTCGATTCCAAAACCCGTACGATTTATGTCCATCGAGCGAGTACGCACTACGGAGAATGACCGCAGGATCCCCCCCTCTCTCCTTCCCTTATTCACCCACAGACAACACGGAGAAAAACAGGCAGGTTTCGGCACCACAAGTTTCCCATATTGTGCATCCATGCCAATTTTGGTCGATGGCACCTTTTCTCCCTCGGGAGAGCCCCAGAATTCCGACTTGAAAGGTTATTACGCATGACTTTCGCAAGACTCACTGCCTTGCGATGCATGGCACTGTTTCTAGTCGCAAAACTTTTCCCACACCCCCGGAAGCGAAAGATCGCCATGTCTGGATCGAGTTCGACGGTATTTACATGGACAGCGACATTTGGCTCAACGGCAAGAGAAAAGAAACTCGACCGCGACAAATCGCTGCATGTCGCCTGTTCCGTGCCCTACGCGGTTGGAACCCTGCGGGCCGTCGCAAAAAAAGATGGCAAGGAAGTGGTCGGCGATGAGGTCCGTACCGCGGGCAAGCCTAAACGGCTTTCCAGCCATAGCAAGCGAAAAATCATTGTAAGTACAATATTTGAAATAAGTTAAACAATACAACTCCAGGACACTCGGAACTTTTCCATGATCGCCATTATTGATTATGGCATGGGCAATTTGCGCTCCGTGCAAAAGGCGTTTGAAAAGGTCGGGCATCCGGCCGTGGTTACCAACGACCCGGCGGTCGTTGCCAAGGCCGACAAGATTGTCCTGCCGGGCGTGGGGGCGTTCGAGGATGCGGTCGCCGAATTGCGCAGCCGCAAGCTCATTCGCCCCGTGCTGGCGGCCATAGACTCGGGCAAGCCGTTTCTGGGAATTTGCCTCGGCCTGCAAATGCTTTTTGACGTGAGCTATGAAAACGGCCGCCACAAGGGTCTTGGGGTCCTGCGCGGCGAGGTGGTCCGCTTCGATTTGCCGCAAGGCTACTCCGTGCCGCACATGGGCTGGAACCAAGTCGATTTCACTCGGCGTCCCCCCTTGCTGGAGGGAATGGCGCCAGGGACTTACTTCTATTTTGTACACTCGTATTACGTGGTTCCAGAAGACGCCCATATCGTTGCCACCACGACCGACTACGGCAGCCCCTTCTGCTCCATGATTTGGCGAGATAACCTCTTCGCCTCCCAATTTCACCCCGAGAAGAGCCAGACCGAGGGGCTTAAGTTTTTTCGGAATTTCGCCATGCTGGGTGAAAAGGCAACGGAATGAATTCCGGTTTATGAAGCCTTCAGGAGAACTGCAAAGTCCGGGGTCTGGTCCATTTTTCGGCGAGAAACGGATGAAATTCACCAGGGATCCTTGCCGAAAACATGGACCTGACCCCTTCGGGTTGGACTTTGCAGTTCTCCTGACGAAGTCCCGAAGAGGCGTTGAAGAACGTGCAAAAACGGGTATAATTTTCATCTTTGCCATCGTACAGCGCAAAGGCCGTAAGTTTCCACCAGGAAAGAAGATGCGGCTTTTGCTTGGAAGTTGTCCTGAGATGCCCTATTTGGCCTGATA
>JANXQG010000025.1 GCA_025356915.1 Planctomycetota bacterium
GCTTCGGCGCGCTGATGATCGCCTCGCACCGCGGCCTGCACAGCCTGGGTCGCGTACTCACCTTGGGCATGGCCTGCTGCCTCTTGAGTTGCATGGTCATGCCCAGCCTCTTGCAACTGCTCCCCGATATGCGACCGAAAAAACCCCTTGAGGTGGAGCCGCCCGCGAAAATAGACGATTCGGGGATCGATCTCGCGAGCAAGGGCGATCTGTCGCAATCGCAGTTCCAGGTGATCCGGCGAAGGGCAGCCTAATAGATTTCTCCTGAATGGCCTGCCCTCTGGACTTTTCGGCTCTCGGCGTGTTATATTCATGCAGAAGTCTCGCCTAAGGTAATGCAACGGCGGTATGTCCGTCGGTTGTTGCCCATGTTCTTCCCTCCCCCCAAGGTAGTCAGGAAAAACGCTATGTTCAAAAGCACGTCCCTTCTCGTTCTGGCCATGGTGCTCGGTTCTACCGGGCTGGCCCAGGCTAAAGATGTCTACTACGACATTCCCGTTCGTGAACTCAAACTGGTCGAAGGTCGCCTACCGGAGCCATCCGACAAAAATAACTGGCGATATTACCAGCGAATGCAATCCTTGGGGCCCTATGCGATTGTCGAAGGCCAGGGCGAAGCGTATCTGACAGGCCCGGGCACCACAGGCGATCACTGGTCTAATTTTGCAGTCCCTAACGACGAACAATTGAGAAATCACATCCTTCTTTGTGCCCCCGAAGGGAAGGAGATTCAGGGCCGGTTGATTATTGCCAAAGCGGATGCATCGGGGATGAATTTGCTTCGGTTTGTTGTTCCTGCCTCGGCCGCCAAGCCCGAGGCCAAGGAGCCGTTTTTCCGCGCTAAGTTGGCCCATTACGATCGCTTGCTGGCTCGCGATATCCCTGGCGGGGCCTGGTTCCGGCATCAAGCCCGCCTAACCCGCATCGAATTGAAAATGCCGACGGAAGATCCATCGACACGACGTCCCGCGCAGCGGTTCAATGGGCGGCGGGATGAACTGACCAACACCTATGACCTATTCACGGGCGGTCGAGCGATTAGCGAGAACCTACAGCTCGAGCGAACCTTACCGCAACGCGCCGCGAACGAAACCCCGGTGAAGATTGATTCGCTCCAAGGCATCACGATTGCCGAAATCGACTGGAAACCGCTGATTAAGGACGCCAAGCCGGAACTCGATCCACTGGCCTATAAACTCCCGACCGATCAGCATGTCGTCTTCTTCCCCAGTTTCCAGGCCGCCATCGCCGTTTCCGACGAAACCAAGCAACACGACACGCCAGTACTTCGATTGGCCCAGCCGCGCTGCGAAGATGCGGGTGTCGTGGAGCGCTATCAGCGTCAACTCGGCCTGCCGCTGAGTACGCTGGCACGGCTGCTGGGGCCGTCGTTGGTCAAGAGCGTCGCCCTGACCGGCTCCGATCCGTCGTTTCCGTTGGGAACCGATATTGCCATGCTGCTGGAAACTCCTCAACCGGCAATGCTGAGTAACCTGCTGCTGGGCCGCATCGCCATGGCGATGGGAGACGCGAAAGACGCAAAAGCCCTTCGCGGCACGACGGATGGCTTGACCTATCAGGGGTTCGTCTCGCCCGATCGAACTCTGTCGAGCTATGTGGCCCAATTGGATAGTGCGGTGGTGGTCACGAATTCGATCTACCAATTGCAGCAACTCGCAGCGGTCCGCAGCGGCAAGGCGAAGTCGTTGGCCTCGCTGCCGGAATATACGTTCTTCCGCATTCGATATCCCCGCGGTAACACAGGCGGGAAAGGAAACGTAGGCGGGACGCCTACGCTACAGGGGGATGCCGCTGAGTCGGCATTGATCTTCCTCAGCGATGCCACGATCCGCCGCTGGTGTGGACCGCGGTGGCGGATTGCCGATTCTCGCCGCACTTGCGCCCGGGCCGTGCTGACTGAGTTGCAGGCATCGCAGCTTGAAGCCCTGGTTCTCCACAAGGCTGTGCCGGGACCTATCCATACCGATCTGCCAATCCTCGGCGGCGGCACGCTGCGGCTTGAGCCAGAGGGCGTTATTTCCAGCGTCTACGGCTCGCTGAACTTCATGACCCCCATCGCGGAAATGCCGATGGAGGAAGTCACCAAGACCGAGGCCGACGCCTACCAGGCATGGCGCGACGGCTATCAAAGGAATTGGAACTGGGCCTTCGACCCCATCGGCCTGCGGATCAGCCTGGGCAAGCAGAAACTGGGTGCCGATCTGACCATCATGCCCTTGATTTTGGCCAGCGAATATAACCAGTTCGCCGAGATTTCGCTCGGCGGGAAGTTCGATTCCGAGGCCGGCGATCCACATAAAGCCCTGGTGCATTTCATCCTTGCGCTAAATCACAAGTCGCGCCTTTTCCGCATGGGCGAGGGCTTTGCTGCCAACATGGGACAGACGATCTCGCTGGGATGGATTGGATCTTCGATCTCGGTCTATGCCGAAGAAGATCCTTTTTGGGAGGAGTTGGCTAAAGTCAAGAAGGAAGAAGAAATCGAAGCCTTCATGAGCAAAAACATCGGCCGTCTGCCGGTGGCAGTGCGGATCGATTCCACCAACCCATTGAAACTGGCTGCGTTCCTGGCTACGGCGCGGACTTTCATCGAACAGACCGGTCCCGGTCTGACCAACTGGGAATCGCTGAAGCATAAGGATCAAAGCTATGTCCGCATCTCGCCGGTCAAAGGCAAGAATACGGTTCCCCGCGATATTGAGAATCTGGCAATTTACTACACGAGCCTCGGCGGGGCGCTGACGATCACACTGAGCGAACGGGTGATGCAACAGGCAATCGATCGCATGGTGGCTGAAAAACCCGCTGAGGAAACCGGCAAAACCGTGGCCAAGCCGGCTGAAGCACCGCACCCGTGGCTCGGCTCGAACGCAGCCTTGCACGTTGATAGCCGGATTCTGGAGATTGGCAATATTTTGGGCCGCGAGCAGTACCAGCAGCGGATGCAGGTTCTGTGCTGGAACAACTTGCCGATCCTCAACCAGTGGAAGCGGCTTTATTCCGATCGCGATCCCGTGGAGGTGCATCGGCAGGTTTGGGGCGTGACGCCGCTTTGCCCCGGTGGAGGAAAGTACGTCTGGAATGAGAAGTACCGAACGATGGAATCGACCGTCTACGGCCATCCTGGCCAGCCGAAAGAAGGTCCGCTGGCCCCACCCGTGCTGAGCGGCTTTGCCAGCGGTGATTTCGGCCTTACGCTGGAGAATCAGGGCCTGCGCGCTCGAGTTGAATTACGGCGACCCGCGAAGAAATAGGTGGCTCTTCCGGTTTTGGGTGCGGCTTTAGTTGTAGGGTGGGCCGAGTGAAACGAGTCCCCATACGCACGAACTTAAGGAATTCACTCGGCCCACCCCACAAGGTTTCCGGTGCCGAACAAAGCCCACCCTGGGAACTCGTGCCCATTCATTCCTTACGTCAAGGGGCCGAGTGAAACGAGTCCCACCATGAGGATTTGCTCGAAAAATGGTGGGGCTCGCTGCGCTCGTCCCACCCTACATCTGGCATTGCCACTTTCCACAACAGAAGCTACTTAGGGCCGCCATGAAAAATAACATAGACGAAAAGGACCAATCCAACGAGCAGCGCCAACCCGACGCCCATCCAGACCCATTTCGAGGGACCATTCTTTGGCTTGCGCCTTGAAACTATCCTTACTTCACCCGATTGTGACAGGCTACGTGGGGCCGCAGGTTCGCCGTTGATTACGCCGTCCAGAAAAACAGACGATTCGTCGTTAGCACCAGTCGGGAAAGAAGCATCCAGCAACGTCGCCTTGGGTAGCAGTTTCTCACGCAGCTTGGGATCAGAAAGCCCTCCGCTATCCGACTTGCGCCGGGCAATCGAGGGCGTGACGGAACGGTCGTAATTTGAAACCGTATCCGTCAATGTGGTGTTCGCTGGAGGTGCTTCAGCGACGGCCCGGGGTAATTCGCCTGAATCGCGGCGATTGAGCGTGCCAGCCTGCGTCAACCGCCGAGCGATGGGGGGCGTGCTGCCCGAACGGCCCGAGCCGGAAAGATCGCTACCCGAGGACGAGCCGAGTCCGCGATCGGCAAGCCATCGCCGCAACGCCTGAGAGACATCGTTCATCGACTGATAGCGTTCGGCCGCCTTCTTGGCCATCATCTTCATGCAGATCTCAATCAGATCGACCGGAGCGTCGGGCCGTTCTTTGGCGATACTGGCAGGCTGTTGCTTCTGATGGGCCATCAACCGCTGCGGAAGTGTGCCGTCGGGAAATGGCGGGTGACCGGTCAAGAGGAAATAGAAGGCACAACCCAGGCTATAAATATCGGCCCGAGCATCGACACCATGGCTGTCGATGGCCTGTTCTGGCGCTAGGTAGTCGGCCGTTCCTAGCACATTCTCATCATACTGCACCGTCAACGAGGCGAGATTCTCGTCGGTAAATCGCGCCAAACCCAGGTCGAGAACCTTGACGACGCACTTCGGATCGACCAGTAGGTTGGCCGGCTTAACGTCGCGATGGATCAGGCCATTGGAATGCGCATGGGCGAGTCCTTCCGCCGCCTGGCGGATGTATTCGGCAGCGGTGGCATATTCCATCCGCCCGCTTTTCTTTACCGTCTGCTGTAGATCCCGGCCGTCGACAAACTCCATCACCAAATAGTGCGTATCACCATCGTTATCGACGTCGTAAGCTCGCACGATGTTGGGATGGTCGAGCGAAGCGGCAGCCCGAGCTTCGCGATGGAAGCGGGCCAGGTAAGAAGTGTCCGTAACGCGGTTCCGCGGCAAGACCTTGATAGCCACCCGCCGTTGCATAAGTACATGCTCGCCCAGGTAGACCGTACTCATTCCGCCGGTGCCCAATTGGCCCAGCAGTTTATAGCGGCCAAGAAAGAAGCCGCGATACTTCCCTTCCAGCAATCGATCGCATTGCCACTGGGAAATCAGATTCTCGACGACGAGCCGCCGCCCGACTTCGTCCACGTCGGAAGGGAGCTTGCCGCCCGACTCTTTTTCCAATAGCGCAATAAACTCCTCAAGCCGGTCTTTTTCTACCAGCCCACTGCGACGCATCAGGTCGAGGAATGTTTCGATGTTGGGTTTGGCTATGCGCTTTTGACACCGTGCGCACTAGATAACACACCCAGTATCATAGCACGTCGCAACAAAAAATGCTAGCAGGAGCAGCTTGAAATCAGGAGCTGCTTCCGTTCACCGGGTCTTGGGGGGCGTGCCACTGGCGGTAGCCACCTTCATTTCCTTCGGGTGCAATAGCCAAAGAAGAATGGGGGCGGAGACGTAAATCGAGCTGTAAGTTCCCGTCAGCACACCGATGATCAAGGCGAAGGCGAATCCATGGACTGCCTGGCCGCCGAAGATGTAAAGGATAAAAACAACCAACATCACGGTAAAACTGGTCAACACTGTGCGGCTGAGAGTCTGGTTCGTAGCGTCGTTGACCATCTGGCGGGTGAGCGTCGGCGACTTGCCGCGGATTTCTCGAATCCGGTCGAAAACCACGATGGTGTCGTTCACCGAGTAGCCGATGATCGTCAGAAAAGCCGCCACAATCTGCAAGTTGATCTTGAACGGTTCGATGAGCAGAATAGACGACAGACCAGGAACCTGTGCCAGATAGCTGCTGAAGGCGATTGCCCCCAACATGACCAGCACATCGTGAACCAAGCCGATAACCGCCGCTAGGCCGAAAGCCACTCCCTGGAAGCGAATCCAGAGGTAAAGGATGATCAGTGACCAGCTGCTCATTAAGGCCACGACGGCCCAGAAACGGGTGTCGCTCGCCACGGCCGAGCCGATATTGTCAACAATCGGAAAGTACGCCAACTCACTTATTTTCGATTTTAATTTAGCTAACACGGACTCAAACTTCGCTGGCGTCAGCGCGAGCTTGGCCTCGGAACTCGGCAAGAGCTTCAGATTCCAATGTTCCGACTTCTTCGACCCGTCGGAAGTCGTCAGTTCAATTTGCACCTGATCGACGAGATCTTTGTTCGCCAGAACCTCCTGAAGCACCTGTTTGACTACTTTCTTGAGGCGATCTTCATCGTACTTGACCGGCTGCTGCACTTGCGTCACACTACCTTCAATCAGTTTAGCCACAGTCGAAGAGAGTGTCAGTTTTGCCTGGAACGATTGTCCAGGAGTTAAATCGGCAGCTGCGGAATCAGCCTTGGCCGCAGGAACCTTCGGTTCCGTTTTCGCGTCCGTCTTCACTTCCGGCTTCGCGTCCGTCTTCTCCTCTGCTTTCTCCTCCACTTTCGCGGCTGCGGAATCAGCCTTGGCAAGCAGCACGGCCTCATCGCCGGCCATCGCCACGAGGCTCAGTGCCGGCAGGTCCAATTGCGACTGCTTCTCAGCAGGCTTAGCGTCAACAGGCTTGTTCTCCACCGGTTTGGAATCCGACTTGTCCACCGGCGGTTCCGAAGGCTTATCTTCCGGCTTGGTCACACTCTTTTCCACGGGCTGAGTGGCAGTCGGCGCGGTCGGTTTCTCTGATTTCTTCTCCTCCACTTTGGTCGCTGGCTTTTCTTGCGCTGTCGGCTCGGCCAGTTTTTCAGGCTTCTTCTCCACCTTGGTTTCCACCTTGGTTTCCACCTTAGCATCTGGCTTAGCATCTGGCTTAGCATCTGGCTTAGCATCTGGCTTAGCATCTGGCTTAGCATCTGGCTTAGCATCTGGCTTAGCATCTGGCTTAGCATCTGGCTTAGCATCTGGCTTGGTTGCTGGCTTCTCGGG
>JANXQG010000048.1 GCA_025356915.1 Planctomycetota bacterium
CCACGATGCCCACGATGCTGTCTACGATGCCGACGCTACCTACGCGGCTGCTGCTGCCGACGCTGCCTACTTCGCTGCTGAAGCTGCTACTGAAGCTGCTTACGCGGCTGACCCTGACAGCACCCAGGTGGCAGCGCTGACCCGATCTGCTGATCTGGTTCGCAGTGTAATCGGTACGGTACCTGAAAGGGAGGTGCCATGAAAACCCTCAACGCTGCGAAGCTTGGACTCCCCAAGTTGACCACTTGACTGCACCCCGCGACGTATTTGCGCGGCACCAGGGACGGTGAAACGTGCATTTACGACAGTGTACTCCTACGATTCGGGCGATACGATCCACGGCTGCGCCTCCGGTCACGCGGGCGATCTTGGATCATGCTCAAACGGGGGTCGACGAGTCCCATTCGGCTGAGATTCCCTGCTGGATCACATACACGGAACCACCGTTGATCGTCGTGCGGTTGGCCACCGAATCGTTGACGACACGGACCAACGGGAGGTACCCGCGCACTTCCACAGCCGGAACGATCTGGTAGACGGCCGTGGAGAACGAATCGGTCTGGCCCGACCGCGGGTCCGTCAAGGCTGCGGCGTCGGACAGTACGTCGGAGTCGTCGGTGATACGGCGCCACGCGTGTAGGGAAGCGGCGGCGTAACCGGACCGGTCCGGCAAGCTCAACTGTCCGTGGATGGCGAAACCAGCGGTACCTCCGACGAATTTGCGATTCAACGTATTGGCCGTAACGGTGTTGTCCCCAATGAGGGCCACTGGCGCATCATCGCGTGGGACACCTTGGCCCTGGGGGCTGTGGAAACCGGCGAAAGTACCGCAAAACACACCGGTACGACCACCAATGCCATCCTCGGACCAAACGAAGAACGCCCCCAGTGTCTCGTCGGCCACCGCAAAGGTCAGACTGGTCGTTGTGTTGAGGACCACCGGAGCGGACGCGGGAAGTCCCCAGGTGTTCGTGGTGACATTCCACCCACCAAAAGCACCGAGGTCGAACTGAATGCCCGCTGGTGCCGCTGCGCTGACCGTACAGCGCGCTTGCCACGTCGGTGCTTGCGGAGACTGGATGACGAACCAAGACGCGTCAGCGGGCTTATTGGCCAAGTCATAGAGGGTCCAGCTCACGTTGGTGCTACTACCGCTGAAATTCGCCACCGGCGCGTTCAGGACGGCCGTATGGCCACCCGCCGGCACAGACGCGATCCGATAAATGCCGGAATTGGCTGGGGTCGTCACGTCGCGGATGGCCAAGTAGCGGCCAACGTCGGCCACGGTGAACAAGTAGGCCTGTGTGTTCGGCGTCTTGAACGTGCTGGGGAGAGCGCCTGACAGGATACCGTCCGTGGCTTGCGCGACCGCGCCCCAAGAACCTGGAGCGTCAAAGTCCACCAGGAGGAATTGGCAGACAAACGTCAGGTACCAGAACAGATGCTGGCCTTGTGTGTTGCGATCAGCGGTCGGGACGTTTCGAAGCCATCTACGCATCGCTACAGACTAGCTGCTCAAGGGTTGCGCACCACCACGGGTCCTACCTTTATTGGCCTGGGCCCGGGGTGGCTCTGTGCGGTGGTCCGTAGATGCCCGTCAAGTTCTACCTACAGCTTCGGGGTGCGACGGGCGCGGGCTGCCTTTTGCTGCACGTTCTCCCACGCTTCCATCGCGGACAGGAGCACGTTGAAGAGCTTCCGGAGACGAGGATCCGGGTTACGGGCCAATTCGTAGGTCTCCAGAGCCTTGCGGACGTCACGGTACTCGGGGGAACCACTGACCATTGGATGTCCGGCGTCAGGGGCTGCGGTCTTTCGCAGACCACCAGCGACACGGGCCAAACGTTGCAACATGCGCTCCACATCGTGGGACAGTTGGGCCACATTCTCCAGCTGGGGTGCGAACTTGCCTGGATCCGACTTGTACTTGTCCACCGAAAAGCGAACGCTTTGCACGCCCTTCTCCACGGCCGCCATGGTGTTCTCCAACATCGGGAGGTCACGGGTAGCATCATCGGCCATGAGCTGGCGGGCCATTCGGAGAAGGTCACGTGCAGCTTGGGTCTTCATTGTACTTGAAACTACACCTTGACATAGGCAACGGTAGACACAACATAATGGTATGAAAATTCTTGTTTGCGACGATTTACCAGAACTTCGTAAGGCGTACGCCCGTCTGCTGCGCAGCCACGGACACGAAGTGCTGCAGGCAGCGGACGGCCAAGAAGCCTTCGATCTCCTGAACAACGAGGAGGTCGATGCCGTCATTTCCGACCACAACATGCCCCGCATGACGGGGGAGCAACTGTGCCGTGCCTTGCGGGGGATCGGGAACCAAGTCCCGTTCATGCTCATCTCCGGCAACATGGATGTCGTGTGCCACGCAAAGAGCTTCGGTGCCACGAGGGCCGTCCTCAAGGGCATAAATAATAAAGAAATCCTGGACTTCCTCGCGTCTACAGCTGCTTGAGATGCCGAAGATGCTCCGGTAACTCCGGCTTCGGTTGATGGTCCCGACCAGACATCAAAGCCTCAAAGCGCTCCAACGTCTCCGGTGACCCGTAGCCATGAATGCCGAAGTTGCTGAGAGCGAACAATTCAGCAAAGCCTTCACCGTCCTTGTGGCTGTATTTGCTGGTCAGCCATTCTGGACGATCAAAGTCGACGTTCATGGACCGGTGCACCGCTTGATAGCGGTGGCCCAACTCATGGACGATGATGTAGTCGAATGCCCCGTAGGTGCCGGCGGTCCGCTGGAGCACCTTGGGGGTCGCGCGCACGTAGAGCGCGTCCTCAGCAGACCGGTAGGTCCCACTAGCGGTCCCGCGGAAGTCCCTGGGGCCCGCGAGTACGACGCGCACGCCTCCCGTGAGGGCTCTGGTGCGCCACCCGCGTAGCTCACTGAACACTTTCTCCAATGAATCAGAGTACTTACGTAGTTGAGGTTCCGAGAAGCCCACGAGGTTGACGTACGTGTTGGCGCCTACCACGATTTCCTTCGGGACGTTGCGCCCACCTTCGGCTGAAAAGTTGCGGACTAGATCGGCCAGGTGTGGTTCGACCTTGCCCCAAGCGTGTTCGATGGAGGTTCGGGCAGCCTCTGGGTTGTCGCGATATTGCGCCACGCCGTGTTGGAGCCACCAATGCAAGCTCTCCACGGCCTTCTTTAGATCCTTTTGACCGCTTGGTGTCCTAGCAACCTGGAAGCTGAAGCGATCGGCCAGGAAGGCGGCCACGTCCTTACTGGCAACCACGTCCAACGGCCGCGCCAGCAAGTCGGACATCTTGGAGGTCAAGTCGTCTGCTAGGCCGGCGGACACGAACGATCCACCACGGTGCTTGAAGCCCTCGACCTCACGGAGGCGCTTCTCGGCCTCCTCCTTGGTGTCGTAACGGCCCCCGCACCAGGATTTGTTGTGCGGGCTACGGACGACCCACTTGTCCTTCTCCTTACGGATGATGGCCGTTCGTTCCTCGGCCAACAGTAGGCGTGCGGCTTGAAGCAAACGGGCAATCACGGAAGAAGACCCTTGAGCATCTCGACCTGCTCTGGTGCCAAGGTGTCGCTACAATAATGCGACACCATCTCGGCGAAGTTTTCATCGGGATCCGTGCCTGCATACGGCGTGACGAAACCCTTTTCGGGGTCATACGTCGCGGCAGGATTGACACCCTTGGACTTGAGCCACGCTTCGATGGGCATCGTGAAGGTAACCCCAGCCA
>JANXQG010000054.1 GCA_025356915.1 Planctomycetota bacterium
TATTGACCTTTGCATAGTTAATGATCCCTTCCCAATGGCAATTTACAATAGTTGAAAAAGGATCGTAATAGCATTTGGTCATGGTGTAGTTTATCGATCGAGTCATAAACCTCATCCTGCAGATGATTGATGTCATCGGGAATGAAGTTGGCCAAGTCGCCGTACTTCGTATGATTCCAGCATTGCTCGACGGGATTCAATTGGGGAGAATATGGCGGCAGCCACTCGAACTGAAACCAATCGGGATGATTTTTGTCGAAATAGGCTGCTGCCGAACGATGCACCGCCCAGCGATCCCACACCATGATTACCCGGTGACCGCAATGCTCGTGCAATTTCTGCAGAAACCAAATGGTCTGGTCAGCGTCGACGTTTTCCGGAGTGATTTGGAAATACAACGATAACTGGTGCTTGAGAGGAGAAACGCCAATGATGCTGAGAACGGAAAGACGCTCGTGGCGGTCCCAGGCGTATTGTAGCGGCGTTTGGCCGATGGGCGCCCACGTGCGGCGACGCACCGGTTGCAGCATGAAGCCGCTCTCATCCAAGAAAAAAATGGGGCTTAGCGACTCGCGTGCCCCCTTTTTATCCGTGGCCACTCTCGTTCGCGCCAACGTTGCTGTGCGGATACGTCGCATTCCCGGGCGTACTGCTCGGGCTTCTGGCAAGTCCACTTCATGTTGCGTAGAATTTTCCAGACGTGGCACGGGTGGTAGGAAACCCGGAAAGTTTTGGCGATTATCACCGCCACGCGTCCACAGGTCCAGAGATCGGTTTTGTAACCGGCTCGTCGGGGGCCAGCCCGAAGAATTTCCAACAACCGTTGTTTTTGTTTCGCGTCGAGACGAGGTGTGGGGCCGGTATGCGGTTTGCTTTTCAAAGCCTCCATTCCGCCTTGCTTCACAGTCCGCTTCCAACGCTTCACCGAAGAAGTGGAAGCCCCAACAATCTCGGCGACCTCGTCGATTTCCCTGCCTTCCAGCAGGAGTTGTCCCGCGAGCCGACGGCGAGTCTCCAACTCGGCTGCGCTTCCATGCTTTCTCATGTAATAATATACGCATACCCATTTCCTAGGGTTCAATAGCTAAGCAAAGGTCAATAATGGAGATAAGTGTGAACGAAAATTTTTTCCCTTTCTTGTACAATGCTCAAGCAATCCACGCAAAAACGCATTACTTGGATTGTGTTCGCCCTGTTTTCGGCGATTGCCGTGGCGGGGGATGGTTTGCACTTCTTGCCCGGCTTGGGACACGATTGCGGCGAAACACATCGATCACTCGCCGCGCTCGATGATTGCCATCAACCGAATTGCGGGAAGTTCAAGGAATGTGAATATGCTGGCCTGACCGTGGGCCATCAGAAATGCCTTTCGGCGATCCATGAAGGCGAAGATGCCGACGACTGCCCTGTTTGCCAGTATTTTACCCAGGCGCAGACGGTTCCGCTTGTCGTAGATTTCAAAATCGATTCCCACGTGGTCGAAGGACGAATTGCGACGATTCGTCCGCTTCTTGAGGACCACTTTGCCAGCGTT
>JANXQG010000056.1 GCA_025356915.1 Planctomycetota bacterium
GGGCTGGGGCTGGGGCTGGGGATTGGGGGGATTGGAGGCCGCTGGATTTTCTCTAATCCCTAATCTCCAATCCCTCAATAAAAAAAGTCCTCCGCCGTAATGCCGTGGTGATGGGTTTTTGAGAGCCCGTGTTGCTTAAGGGGGCACCTGGAGCCTAGTTTGTGTTGTCCGTTGCCAGCACGAGGCCGGTCAGCGGCTATACACGCGGCCAGGTTCTTTATATCAGGCACCCAACGGGCATCTTATCGGCTCACCAAAAATTTTCATCGACAGCACGAACATGGAAGAGGACAGAAGTATCATACCACGCTTGACACCCACAGGCAAGTTACCGCGCTGAAATAGCCTCGCAGAACTCACTGTGAACGGTGTATTATTCAAGACCCTCTCCTGGACGTGTTGTTCTAGGGCGGTGATTGTAGCCCCAACCCGTTGCGGGTACACTTGTGGGTTCTGCGGTTTCCATCTCCTTGGCGTATGATTGAGGTCAGCATAAGGGGGGTGGAATTGACTTAGAAGTTACTGAAGGTTCGGAGTTTGTCCAAGCTCGGAAGGTCAGGATACGGATGATGTTGACGCCTTTTCCTGAATCGCTCGGCTTCCGTATGGGTGCGAATAGTGCCCATACCAGCCGCACGATGATGTCGGCCGAACTGGCACTTGTGCTCAACCAAGTTGACGCGAGTGCTTCGGCTGAGGGCTACCGGTCTGCAATCATCGAAGACAATATATTAGGCAAACCGACCCGGACGACCCGTGAGCGTTCTGCCAAACGGCTGACGGAACTCTATGCCCTCGATTGCGACTGCACGCTTTTTCGGCAGTTGCGTCATTTCTGGCCGGCCGATTCGTCCAGCCAACCGATGCTCGCTTTCCTTCTGGCGGCGGCACGCGACACCCTGTTGCGGGACGCGACACCGTTCGTCGTGGCGGTCAAGTTGGACGAGATCGTCACGGCCCAAGCGATCGGCGAACACCTGACACACCTATACCCCAAGCGGTTCCGGCCGACGACGCTCCATTCCACCGCCCAGAATCTTGCCTCGTCGTGGACGCAAGCCGGTTACCTTCGTGGCAAGGTGAAGAAGATTCGCGTTAAACCGAATGTCACGCCAGTTGTCGCCAGCTACGCCATCCTGCTCGGCTATCTTTGCGGCCTGCGGGGCAAGCTGCTCTTGGATTCTCCCTGGACTCGGCTCCTGGATCGTTCCTCGGCCGAGATCCTCGACTTGACCCATGAGGCGTCCAGGCAAGGGTGGCTGCGATACAAGGGGGTGGGTGCGGTCGTGGAAATTGGTTTCCCCGGTCTGCTGAAGCCGCAAGAGGAAAGGGCCGCGTATGAGCAGAATTGACTTGCTCCGCAAGAACTACCAACGTATCTGTGGCCTGCCCTGGGACCGAAACATTGCCGGGCCGCAGCGGGTCTGGCTGGCGGTTTACGACAAGGAAGATGAACGCAAGCTCCGCCTTCGCCTCGGGCTATTCAAGGAAGCCACCGAGCAAGTCGGCCGCCATTGGCACGCCGTCGATTTCACGAATGCCTTCGCCGACTGGCTGTGCAGCCCGCCGTACTCGGACTACGCCGAAAGCTATTTCGAGTCGCCGACCCGGTTGGGAACGGCCCCGATGGCAGCATTCAAGAAGACGATTGCCGCCCAACTGACTCAGACCCTTCAGGCGGTTCAGCCTGCTGAAGACACCGTGGTCGCGGTCTACGGTGTGGCCTCGCTGTTCGGTTTCCTCCGCATTTCCGAAATCCTGCCCATGTTCGAGAACGCAATTCAGGGCAGGCTCCTGGTGTTCTTTCCGGGAGTCTATGAACAAGACAACTACCGGCTGCTCGACGCGCGCGACGGCTGGAATTACCACGCAGTCCCGATCACTGCCAGTGAAGGGGAGATTCGCAAATGAAGAACCGAGAAGTCTACAACGAAGACCCTCGCACAAACACGCTGCTCAACCAGGGTGTGGCCAAGGTCAATTCCCCCGAGGCCGATCCGGAAAGCAAAGCCCGTTGGCTCGATACGCTTCGCTTCGAGCTAACGAAATTCGTGTGCGACGGCCAATACGCCGAAGGGATGGCCCGCATCCTTAGCACGTACCTGGGGCACCTGGACAAGGCCGAACAGCCGGGAGTCTGGGTCAGCGGGTTCTTCGGCTCCGGCAAGAGCCACTTGGTCAAGATGCTGCAACACCTGTGGATTGATTTCGAGTTCCCCGACGGAGCGAAAGCTCGCGGCCTGGCCAAATTGCCGACGAATGTCAAAGACCTGCTCAAAGAACTTTCCACCCATGCCCGGCGGCAAGGTGGACTCCATGCCGCGGCCGGCACATTGGGTGCCGGGGCCGGCGATAGCGTTCGTCTGGAAGTGCTGAGCATCATCTTCCGATCGGTGGGATTGCCGGAGCACTACGCTGGGGCATGTTTCGTGATGTGGCTGCGGCACGAGGGGCTGGAAGAGGCAGTGCGAAAGCATATCGCCGCGGCCAAACGAGACTTTGACATGGAACTCGCCAACCTTTACGTGTCGGACACAATGGCCAAGGCCATTCTCGCGACCCGGCCCGAATTCGCCAGCAAGCCGGCCGACGTGAAGCTGCTGCTCGAAAGTCAGTTCCCCGAGAAGACCGACGTTTCGATTGAGGAAATGGTCACCAAGGCTCGGCAGGCCCTCACCCGCAATGGCAAGATGCCCTGCACGCTGATTGTGCTTGACGAAGTCCAGCAGTACATCGGCGACAGCGTAGAGCGGGCCTTCGAGATCGACGTTCTCCAGCGACAATTCACGTCCAAGCTCGGGGCACCGGTCCTCGTCGTCGCAACCGGGCAGAATGCTCTGACCGGAATGCCGCTTTTGCAGCGGATTCAAGGCGACTTCCCCGTCACCGTCGAATTGCAGGACACCGACGTTGAGCAAGTTACCCGCGAAGTGGTTCTCAAGAAAAAACCGTCAGTCGAATCGACGGTCAAGAAGATGCTGGAGGATCACAGCGGGGAAATTGAGCGGCAATTGTCGAGCACGAAAATCGCATTCACCACTCGTGACCGGCTATTGATCGTCCAGGACTATCCGATTCTGCCGGTTCGGCGTCGATTCTGGGAACGGGTCCTCCGTGCGGTCGATAAGGCCGGCACGGGTGCCCAGCTTCGCACGCAACTCTGGATCGTCTTCGACGCCATGCAGAAGACCGCCGACCTGGAACTCGGCAACGTCGTCGGCGGGGCGTTTCTCTTTGAGCATATCAAGACCCGCGTGCTTCAGTCGGGTGTCTTGCTCCAGGAAATCTCCGAAACCATTGCCCGGCAAAAGCAGGAAGACGACGGCGAACTTCGCTATCAACTTTGTGCCCTGATCTTTCTGATTGGCCAACTGCCGCACCAGGGACCGGCCGATGCCGGCATTCGGGCCAACGCCGATACGCTGGCCGACCTGCTGGTGTCCGATCTCAACCAAAGCAGTGCCAACCTCCGCAAGCAGGTGCCGGAACTGTTGGGAGAACTGGTTGCCTCCGGGGCCGTCATGCAGGTTGAAGACGAATACCGGATGCAGACCCGCGAAGGGGCGGAGTGGAATCAGGCGTTTCAAGAGGCCCGCAACAAACTCCTGGCCGACGCCGGCAAGCTGGCAAGCGAGCGTTCGCAACTGCTCAAGACGGATTGCAGCGAGGTTCTCAAGAAGTCGAAACTCACTCACGGTGCCAGCAAGGAATCCCGGCGGTTTGCCCTGCACTTTGGGCCGGATGCACCGGCAACGGATGGTGCCGAAATCCCCGTCTGGATTCGCGACGGCTGGGAAGTCGAGGAAAAGACGGTTCTGAACGATGCCCGAACGGCCGGTGATTCCGCGGCAGTCGTCTATGGGTTTATCCCCAGGAACAAGGCCGAAGAAATCAAGCAGGCAATCGCTACCTACTACGCGGCGGAAAAGACCCTGGAGGTCCGGGGGACGCCTAGCAGCGACGAAGGGCTCGACGCCAAGAAGTCGATGGAGACTCGTTTGACTCAAGCCCAGCAGCTTCGCGACGGGCTGATTTTCGACCTGCTCGACGAAGCCGCGATCTACCTGGCCGGCGGCGACCTGGTCAACGGCATGTTGCTTACGTCCAAGGTTGAAGATGCCGCCAAATCGTGTCTCGACCGGCTTTACCCGCAGTTTCACTTGGCCGATTCGCCGGAGTGGCACAAGGTTATCGAACGGGCGAGAAAGGGCGACGGCGATGCGATGGCCGCGGTCGGCCACAAAGGCGACCCGGAAGCCCACGGCGTGTGCAAGGCGATCCTCGATTACGTCGGTTCTGGGAAGAAAGGAACCGAGATCCGCAAGGTTTTCGGCAATCCGCCTTACGGTTGGCCGCAAGACGCCATCGACGCCGCACTGATCGTGTTGCACACCGGCGGACAGGTCCAGGCCCGCACGGGCAGCGATTTGGTCGCCAAGGGCAAGCTCGACCAAAAAAACATCGCCATCATCGAGTTCCGCGTCGAAATCATCAAGATTACCAAGGTCCAGTTGATCGAGCTTCGCGGGCTATTCAAGAAGGTCGGGCTCAATACGTCGCCCAATCAGGAATCCAACGACGCCCCGAAGTTCCTCGACAAGTTGATGAAGCTTGCCGAAGGGGCGGGCGGCGATGCCCCGTTGCCCAAGCAGCCTGATACGTCGCATCTGACAGACCTTGCCAATCGCGTTGGCAACGACCAGTTGAAGACGATCCACGAGCAAAAGACCCAACTGGAAAAGCAGATTGCCGATTGGCAAAAGCAAAGCGAGAAGATTGCCCAGCGGCAGCCGCGATGGAAGCAACTGACGGCGCTCGTCGACCATGCCGCCGACTTGCCGGTTGCCGCGGAAGTGCAGCCTGAAGTGAAGGCCATCGAACAGAATCGTTCCCTATTGTCTGATCCGGACCCCGTGCCGGGCCTGGTGGAGAAGTTGGCTGCCGCCCTTCGGGAAGCCATCAATCAGGCCCATACTGCCTGCACTACCAGCCATGAGAACGGCTTGACCAGCCTCGATGAGTCAGCCACTTGGCAGAAGCTTACGCCCGAGCAGAGGTACGACATTCTTTCGGAAAATGGCGTCCGCGAGGTTCCGAAGGTGACGGTGGGAACGACGGAAGAGATTCTTGCCACGCTACGACAGACGAAGCTCAGCGAACTCAAGGCCCTCAGCGATGCCTTGCCGACCCGGTTCGGCAAGGCCCTGAATGCCGCGGCGAAGTTGTTGGAGCCAAAGGCCCGACCCGTCACGTTGCCGGGAGGCACGATCAAGAATGAGGATGAACTCAAAGTCTGGTTGGCGTCGGCGGAAGAGCGAATCCGCGAAAAGCTCGCGGATGGGCCGGTGATTTTGTAGGTCAGGCTTTCCAGCCTGACAATTCAAGAGTCAGGCTCGGGCGCCATGTACCCATCGTCGGGCAACCCCACCTCTGGCGAATGGTTGAGTAATTGGAGGTCACAATTTGTGACCTCAGAAATGGTAGGATGGCATTTTTTGGTTGACCCCGGATATACCGAAGCGTCTTTGAGATCACAATCTGTGACCTCAAAAAAGATGCTCGGAGGAATCCCCCTATAGGTGTGTGCATAAAATGGCCGAAGTTTCCCTGATTCCCGCTGAGCGGATTGAAAACGCCATACTCTTGATCCGTGGTCATAAAGTCTTGCTGGATCGGGACTTAGCAGAATTTTACGGTGTCGCCACGAGGGTCTTGAATCAGGCAGTGAGCCGAAACCGGATGCGTTTTCCCGAGGATTTCATGTTCCAGTTGTCCAACGAGGAATTTGAAAATTGGAGATCACAATTTGTGATCTCCAATTCCGCGATGAAAATGGGCCTCCGCCACCGTGTCAATCCGTCGTGGCTGGTAAGACGGATTGGCAATCCGTCCCACACGGAGGACTGAAGTTATGACGGTCACTAATTGGAACCGCGAACCGCCGCCGGGTTTTCAGGGCTTCCGTGAAGACCTGCCGGTGACCGTGTACTGCCGTCATTTGCCGCATTGGAGACAGGACGGCGCCAGCTATTTTGTTACCTTTCGCCTGGTAGACTCTCTGCCGCAATCCAAGTTGCACGAGTTGGAAGCGATCAAACGCGAATGGGCGATGAGAGGAGGAATGGGCAAGACGGATTGCCAATCCGTCCTACAAAATTGCGAATCCGTTCTGCCTCGCCACATTCCGCGCGAGAATTGGGAGAACTTTACGCGGAGCCTGATGGTCAAGGTTGAGGCTTGGCTGGACGAGGGGATGGGTGAATGCTGGATGGCCCGTCCTGAAATAGCGCGGATGGTCATGGATTCGTTGCACCACTTCGACAACGATCAATACGAACTGGGCTGCTACGTGGTCATGGCAAATCACGTCCACGGCATTTTTCGGCCGCTGCAACCGAAAACTCTGCCTCTGGAGAAGACCCTCCAAAGCCGAAAAAGGCGCACATCGCGGGAGATCAACGCCATCGTGGGCCGTAGCGGGACTCTTTGGGAAGAGGAAAGTTTCGATCGGATCATTCGTGATGAGGAGCACCTGTATCGCTGCATCCAATATATCGGCCGCAACCCTGCCAAGGCACGGCTGCCGTCGGACCGTTGGCATAGATGGATACGACCGTCGTGGCAATCGTTTGGATGGATGTTCGAGGACTAGGTACGTAGGACGGATTGGCAATCCGTCAAGGCTCGAACGGATTGGCAATCCGTCAAGGCTCGAACGGATTGGCAATCCGTCCTACAATGTGAGAGCACAAAGGAAGACGGATTACCAATCCGTCCTACAGAAAAAAACAAACGAAATGCCTGCACTTGATTCTAAATTACGATCCCAACTCGATGGTGTGTGCCAGAAGGCCCGTGAGAAGGCCGAAGAGGCGGCTCGTTCGGCATTGCAGAAGCGGGCGGTCGATGCGGCTGAACCGCACCCGCACTTCACAGCCGAGGAGAAGAAGCTAAGAAACCGCCTGCGTGCCCGTGGTCGCCAGGCAGGCGATGTTCGGCACACCAACAAGACGCAAGGCATTGAGCAACTTGCCCAGGAACTCGCCTACGAATACTGGCATCGGATGCTCTTTGCCAGGTTGCTTGCCGAGAATCATCTGCTTATGCATCCGGACGGCGTGGCAGTCAGTTTGGAAGAATGTGACGAGTTGGCCGCCGCTCTCCCCTCGCCCGGTAATCCGGGAGAGGGGCAGGGGGTGAGGGTCGCACCGAACGGTTTCGTACTTGCAGCCCGGTACGCCAGCAAAATGCTGCCGCAGGTATTCCGCACCGACGACGTGCTGCTGGAGGTCGAGTTTGCCCCGGAGCATCGCTTGGCCCTGGAGAAACTGCTTGCTAGCCTGCCAAGAGAGACCTTCTTGGCTGACGACAGCCTCGGTTGGGTATACCAGTTCTGGCAAACGAAGCGAAAGAAAGAAGTCAACGACAGTGGCGACAAGATTGACGGCCGAACTCTGTCCGCGGTGACGCAACTTTTCACCGAAGACTACATGGTGCAATTCCTGCTGCACAACACCATCGGGGCCTGGTGGTGTGCCCGGCAGGGGGTAGGTCAGGCTTTCCAGCCTGACGACGCTGCAAATGCTGCTAAAGTCAGGCTCGGGCACCATGTACCCATGGTCGGCCTGACCTACCTGCGATGGCGGGACGATGGCACGCCGGCCGCGGGCACCTTTGACGGCTGGCCCAAGACGCTAAAAGAGTTCAAGATGATTGACCCCTGCTGCGGCAGTGGGCATTTCCTGGTGGCCGCGTTCAATCTCTTGGTGCCGCTGCGGATGCACGACGAGGGGCTGACGGCGAGGGAAGCCTGCGATGCCGTGCTACGGGACAACCTATTTGGCCTGGAACTCGATCCTCGCTGCACGCAGATTGCAGCGTTTGCTCTCGCGGTTGCGGCGTGGAAGTACCCCGATCTCCCCTCTCCCTCCGGGAGAGGGGCA
>JANXQG010000085.1 GCA_025356915.1 Planctomycetota bacterium
ACGTCTGCTGTCGGCGGTTGCCCCGTTGCGTAACGTGGTGGGGCATGCCCGGTATGACCAATCTCGCTAGTCTTGCCATGCCCCCAAAATAGCAGATTCCTCAATCATGTCAATAGTTTAGTCATGTGTCCCCGGAATTCAATCTAAGAAATAGGGATGCAAACAAATCGCTCGGCCATTCTCTCACTGGCTAATCACCACGATCGCCATGTCGGCGTTCAAATTCGGGTCGTCGAAAACCTTGCAGCCGGCTTCCGTGTCGAGGGCAATCTGCTGGTGAATCTTGATCTTGTTGCCGCGGCAGAAGTCTTCAAAGTCGGCGATGGAAAGGAAGCGGACGTTGGGAGAGTTGTACCAGTAGTAGCCCAAGAGCGAGCCGGCCCGCGGCGCGCGGCCTTCTTCAGAGAGGTGCTTGCGAAGCTTCCAGTAGCCGATGTTGGGGAAGCTGATGATCCCCTGCCGGCCAACGCGGAGAATTTCCTTGAGCACGCCCTTCACATCCATCACCGCCTGCAACGTCTGCGAGAGGACGACGAAGTCGAACTGCCCATCGGCGAAGGCCGATAGGCCGTGGTCCAAGTCGCCCTGCACGACATCCAGCCCGCGGCGGACGCAGGCCAGGATCGCCTTTTCGTCCAACTCGATGCCGATGATGTTCGGGCAACCGTTGCGGCGCAGCCGGGCCAGCAGTCCTCCGTTGCCGCAGCCGAGGTCCAACACGCTTGCGCCGGGCGGAATCAATTCAATAATCGAGTCGTAGTCCAAGCGGCGGCTATGGAAAATGCTCGTCGGATCCTGACAGCTTAACTCGTCCAGGGCCACATCGGTGAGCGTGTCGTCGGCCGGCGCGCTGCTATCGAGATTCGCCAGAAAGGCCCGCATGGCCTCGCCGTAGATCGGCAACTCGTCGGCCAGGAGAAAGGCATCGTGGCCGCAGTTGCTCTTCACGCTGCAATAACTCACCGGCTTGCCTTCGGCAATCAGGGCGTTGACCATCTTCTCCGACTGGAATGGCGGGAAGAGCCAGTCGGTCGAAAAACTCATCAACAGCCAGCGGCACTGCGAACTGGACAACGCACTGCGAAGCTCCTCGCGCGAATCGCCCAGGTCGAATAGGTCGATGGCCATGGTCAGCGTGAGATAGCTGTTGGCGTCGAACCGCTCGACGAACTTGTCGCCCTGGTAGGCCAAGTAGGAACCGACGGAGAATCGAGTCTCGAACTGCGTCTGCACCTGCCGGGGCTGCAAGCGATGGGCGTCAAACTTCTCGATCATCGCCTCGCGCGAGAGGTACGTGATGTGGCCCAACATGCGTGCGATCGACAGGCCGACCGTTGGTCCCGGCCCGTTGCCGTAGTACTGACCGTCCTGATAGGCCGGGTCGCGAAGAATGGCATTGCGGCCGACAACGTCGAAGGCCATGGCCTGACTGGTCAACCGCGGCGAGGTCGCCAGGGCGATGGTGCCAGCCACCATGGCTGGCAATTGCGTGGCCCAGGTCAGAGCCAACTGCCCGCCCAGCGATCCGCCCGCCACCGCCCGCAGTCGGCGAATGCCCAGATGCTCGACCAGCAGCTTCTGGACGTTGACCATGTCGCGGACGGTGATGACGGGGAAATCGGCACCATAGGACCGGCCGGTTTCTGGGTTGATGCTGTTCGGCCCCGTCGTGCCGCGACAACCGCCCAAGAGGTTGGGGCAAATAACGAAGTAGTGGTCGGTATCGATCGCTTTGCCCGGCCCGACGACAAGCTCCCACCAGCCGGCCGTGTCTTCCGCATCATGCCGGGCAACATGCGAATCGCCCGACAGGGCATGGCAGACCAGAACGGCGTTATCGGCAGCCGGGCTGAGTCTGCCGTAGGTCTCGTAGGCAACCCGCACGATGGGCAGCCCCCCCCCTTCTTCTAGGGCAAGCGGTTCCTGGAAGGTGACATATTGGACATATTTTAGCGGAACCGCTGAGCGGACGCTGTCGCTACTGTCGAAAACGGGAGTGTCGGAGGTCATGCATTTTAGTGTATAGGACGGGGCAAGCGGGGAAAAGGGGTTCTCATCCCTGCGACGCCTTCAGTGCCTGCTCGAAATCGGCCTTGATGTCCTCAATGTCCTCCAACCCGGTGCTTACCCGAACATAGTCCTCGGTCACGCCGGCACCAGCCAGTTCGGCGGGAGTCTGCTGGCTGTGGGTAGTCGAGGCGGGATGGATGATCAGCGTCTTGGCGTCGCCGATGTTGGCCAGGTGCGAGGCCAACTTGGCCGACTCGATGAACTTCTGCGCGGCCGCCCTACCGCCCTTGATGCCAAAGCCGAGGATCGCCCCAGCACCTTTACCCAGGTACTTCTGCCCCATCTTGTAGCCGGGATGCGAGGGCAGGCCCGGATAGTTGACCCATGTCACCAGCGGATGCGACTGGAGGTGCTTGGCCAACGCCAGGGCGTTCTCGCTGTGCCGTGGCATCCGTAAGTGCAACGTCTCCAGCCCCTGCAGGAAGAGAAAACTATTGAACGGGCTCAAGGCACCTCCCAGGTCGCGGAGCCAATGCGTACGGCAAGTGATGATGTAGCACAATTGTCCGATCGCGTCATGGAAAACCGTCCCGTGATACGACCCGTCGGGCTTGGTGAACTGCGGCCACTTGTCGGGCTCGCGGGTCCAATCAAACTTGCCGCTGTCGACAATCACGCCGCCGATGCTCGTGCCATGGCCGCCGATGAACTTCGTGGCACTATAAATCGTGATGTCGATCCCATAGTCGAAAGGTCGTAGCAAGATCGGAGTCAATACGGTATTGTCGCAAACGACCGGCAGACCGTGCTTGTGGGCAACGTCGGCAATCGCCTCGAAATCCAACACGTCGTTCTTGGGATTGGCCACCGACTCGATATAAACGGCCCGCGTGTTCGGCTTCACGGCCCGTGCAATGCTCTGCGGATCGGTCATGTCGACAAAGGTGACCTCGATTCCCAAACGTTTGAAGGTCTGTGCGAACAAAGTAATCGTGCCGCCATAGAGAGCCGCTCCGGAGATAATGTGCGAACCGGAGTGAGCCAAATTTAGCAGGGCGACGGCGATTGCCTGCTGGCCGCTGGAGACGGCCAAGGCCCCGATGCCGCCTTCTAAAGCGGCCATCCGCTGCTCGAATACGTCCGTCGTGGGGTTCATCAGCCGCGTATAGATCCAGCCCATCTCCTTGAGAGCAAACAGGTTCGCGGCGTGTTCCGTGCTCTTGAACACGTAGCTGGTAGTCTGATGAATCGGCATGGCACGAGAACCCGTCGTGGGGTCCGGTTGCTGTCCGGCGTGCAGTGCCAGCGTGCCAAGGCCAAGGGGATGTGTGGAATCAAAAGTCATGGGGAATTCCTTTCAATAGTACAATAGATTACCAAGTTTACGAATTTTATCACCAAAGGCGAGCCTAAGCAAGAACACGGGAATCACAAAAAACCCCAGGAGAACTGAAAAACCAGAGGTAGGGCTGGGGAGGACTTTTGATGGAGTTGGTTTGGAATTGCCCTTTTCGATCCTATCTCGCTCGCGGTCGAGATTGTCCGATTACATACTAAACCGAAGCGCAAGCGAGGTAACGACTTAACAACCTCGCTTGCGCTTCGGGTTAGTGTCAGTCTCGACCGCGAGAGGCATAGCCTGCCCCGCCAAAGTGGCTCCGGAAGCGGCCACACTTCGCCAAGCGGCCAATTGGACCGTGCCGGTTCCCTTGACCGTCAACAGCGGCATCAGGCCCGTTGACAAAATTCGCTCGGCGGCGCGATGGCTCAAAAGTGTCTCGACACACGGTTGAAGGTAATATTCGCCTTCGCTTTCGGTGCCAAAAATCGGCAGGTCACCGAGAACCGTCGCCGCTTGCAACTGCATCCGCCATCCTTCCTCGCGAAATGCAGATCCGAACAATGCCGCACAGGCAAATGCCCCGTTGCCCCAAAGATACGCCTCGTGCTCGGCCGCATCAGGAATTTCGTTGAAAGGCAAACGCTCCAGCGGACTGCTTTCGGGGCCATAGGGCATGCGCAGCAGAAATCGCGGCAAAACAAGTCCTAAGTAGAACGCCTCAGCTTGGCTGCGAAGCCCTTCCCATGCCTTGCTCACATTCTCCGGCAATGTCGCCAGCCAATCGTTGGGATCGGGTGACTCGGCCAGCGACTCGCAGCCGACGAGCCAGGGGCTGGCGGCCGCGATTAGCGGCGATCCAGACCGGGCGGCCATCCGCGCCAGACATCCGGCCACCAGCAAGTCAACGGCAGTCGCTTCCAACGTGTAGTCAGCGACGATCAGTCCCCAAGGTTCAGCACCCGGCGTGTTCACGGTTTGCTCGACCAGGACATTGTAGAGAGCTGTCGCCTCCAGCCCGGTCGCCGACGCTAGGTCGTTCTTGAGTTCTGTCAGCCCATGGTCGACGAGGAAAACCTTGAGCTTGGGACCGGTCGGTAAGCGTTTTACGAGGAAATCCACTCCTCGCCAGGCGGCTTCCAACGCCTGAAAGCGCCGATCGTGCAAGACCGACCGCAGGATCCGGCCGATGACGGCATCCACGGCGGCGATAAGCGTTGCAGAATCCGAGGCGGCTTTGGGAACGCGAAGCAAATCGATGCTGTGGCGAACGAGATCTCGCAAGCCGTCCGGCAAGCCGCCATGGCCGCCTGGAATGTCGCTCGGTTGGGTCGTCAACACAATAGCCCGATCCAACAGACTGCCGCCGGGCGGAAGTTCAACCTCAGTAACGGGCGTGGCATCTTCCCTCTTCGCAGATTGCGGTGCTGCCGGCTCGTGGCTGACGATACCCCAAGTACGCACCTCGGCCGCAGCTTTTTCGTAGGTCGTCGGGTGTTGCAAGCCGACGCGAAGATCCTTGAGATGGGCGAGGAGTGGAACTTTTTCCAAAAGACGATCGGGATGAAAGTCGCCCAGGCGGCCGAAGC
>JANXQG010000122.1 GCA_025356915.1 Planctomycetota bacterium
CAACTGACAACTGACAACTGACAACTGATGCAAACCCTTCACGACCTAGCACAAGCGACCGGTGGCCGGATTCTGCCTGCAGGCAGAATTCCGGATGCTGCTCTTATTGCGCTGGGTCGGATTGTCATCGACAGTCGCCAGGTAGAGTCCGACGATATCTTTTGGGCGATCCAGGAACCGAACTGCGACGGGGCCTGTTTCATCCATGAGGCTTTTCGCCGGGGTGCGCAAGGCGTCGTTGTTTCACAATTTGAAACCGATCCTGATGACGGCTGGGTTCTGAATGTTGACAACACCCAACGGGCACTGGAGCAATGGGCACGATGGAAGCGGCGACACTTCACCGGCATCGTTATCGCGGTGACGGGCAGTGTGGGTAAGACCACAACGCGGCAGATGATCCATACCGTGTTGCAGAGCCGCTTGCAGGGAACGGCCAGCTCGCCAAATTACAACCATCCGTGGGACGTGCCGTTGAGCATGTTGACGATCGAACCGCAACACGACTATACCGTGCTGGAGTTGGCAGCCAACCGCGCCGGCGAGATCGCCGTGCTGGCCGAGTTGTGCGCGCCCAAGGTTGGCGTGATCGCGCAGCTTGAAGACGCCCATATCAGCGAATTTGGCAGTCGCCAAGGCTTGGCCGAGGCCAAGGCCGAGTTGCTGGCTGCATTGCCCAGCAGCGGACATGCCGTGCTGGCCGACGATTCGTGGCTGCGGGTATTGTCGTCGCGTTGTGCGGCACCGATCACCTGGGTCGGCTCTGGACCGCAGTGCAACCTTCGTGCGGTGAATATCGAGTGCAAGCAGGGCCGCTTGGAATTCCATGTTGCCTGCGGTGAAGTCGCGGCACCGGCCACCGGCAGCCGCGGTAGCAAGATACCGGTACGGTTCTCCGTTCCGGTCTGGGGCCGCCATTCCATCAACGCCGCGCTGGCCGCCGTGGCCGTGGGGCGCATGATGGGCTTCGACCTGGAGGCAATTGCCGCGGCCCTGGCCAACTACCAGGCTGTGCCGTTGCGCTGCGAAATGATTGAAATCCGCGGTGCGACGATTATCAACGACACCTACCATTCAAACCCCACCGCGATGCGGGCGGCCCTGGAACACTTGAGAGACTTCGATGCGGCTGGTCGGCGAATCGTCGTCTGTGGCGATATGGCCGAATTGGGGACACAATCGATCGCCTTGCATTGGCAGATAGGAAAAGACATTGTCCAGATCGGCGGGGCCGAGTTAGTCATCGCCTGCGGCCAGTTCGCCCGACACGTCACGGCCGGGGCTCGTTCAACCGGCTTGATCCGTGCCCGGGCCGTGCCTTGCGACACGCTCGAAGATGCCATGCCCTACGTAGGCCAGGCCATCTTGCCGGGCGACATCGTCTTGGTTAAAGGTTCGAGAGTGATGGCAATGGAACGCCTGATCGAGGCTTTGAAACAGTATCCGCAACGCAAGTCCGCATAAAGCAACTCGCAAAAACAAGTTACAAAGTTTTACACCCATTAAAGGAGTCCTTGGATCCAGAATACCAAACCATTAAGGAGTTCCACCGTTGGCAGTCCGTTTGCGGGAATTGGCTGCCGGCCTCCCCTCCTTGGGTTGAAGCAAACCGCTTGCCGGGTTCCGCGACCCCTGGGTCGGTCGCTCCGGCAAGAGCTTCACGGTGGAATTTCGTTCTGAGTGCCGGGGTAGCGCATCCGCGCTGCCCCGGTTGCTCAGGGAACAACGCGAAGGGGGAAGGCGGAGCAACACTCCACCTTCCCCCTTACCTCCCCACCTGGTTTGGCTTGTTCGGATCGAGCCCTAGCGTCTCGATTGCTTCGCTAAGCTTTGCCTTGGGGTACTCGCCCTTGCGGGCCAGCCGTTCCAGCGCGGTCAGGGCGATGCTCTCGGCGTCCACCTCAAAGAATCGCCGCAGCTCCGCGCGTGCCTCGCTGCGGCCGAAGCCATCGGTGCCCAGCACCGTGTAGTCGGGACCGACCCAAGGGCCAATCGCCTGGGGTACAGCGGCAATGTAATCGGAAGCCGCAACAATCGGACCCTGTGCGCCGCTGAGCACCTGCTCGATGAATGGCCGCCGTGGAGCCTCGCCGGGATGCAGGCGGTTCCAGCGATCGCAATCGCGGCCGTCGTAATAAAGATTTTTGTAACTCGTCACGCTGTAAACACTACTGGCCACGCCGAACTTCTGCTCCAGCAGGTCTTGGGCACGCAGGGTCTCGCGCAGGATCGCGCCGCTGCCAAAGAGCCGTACGTGCGGATGCCGTGGTCCCAACTGCCGCTCGGAGAGCCGGTAGATGCCCTTGCAGATACCTTCCGTCGAGCCTAGCGGCAGAATAGGCATCTCGTAGTTCTCGTTCATGAGCGTGATGTAGTAGAAAACATCCTGGTCTTCATAGTACATCTTGCGAATGCCGTCCAGCACGATCACCGACAGCTCGTAAGCATAGCACGGGTCGTAAGCCATCACCGTGGGAAAGGCCAGTGCGTTGAGATGGCTGTTGCCATCCTGGTGCTGGAGTCCTTCGCCGGCAAGGCTCGTCCGGCCGGCCGTGCCGCCCAGCAGGAAGCCGCGGCAGCGCATGTCGCCGGCGGCCCAAATCAAGTCGCCAATCCGCTGGAAACCAAACATCGAGTAGTAGATGAAGAACGGGATCATGCTTATGCCATGGCTCGAACGCGAACTCGCGGCGGCAATGAATGAAGCCATCGACCCGGCCTCGTTGATCCCTTCTTCAAGGATCTGCCCATCGACGGCCTCGCGATAATAGAGGACGTTGTCGGAATCAACCGGCTCGTAAAGCTGGCCGGTATGGGCATAGATACCGAACTGGCGAAAGAGGGCGTCCATGCCGAACGTGCGAGCTTCGTCGGGCACGATCGGAACGACGTAGCGACCGATGTTCTTGTCGCGCAACAGACGCACCAGCAGCCGCACGAAGGCCATCGTGCTCGATACTTCCCGGCCTTCACTGCCTGCAAAGAACTCGGCGAATTCCTCCCACTTCGGCGGCTTGAGACGCATCGTCGGTGCCCGGCGGCCGGGGACAAACCCGCCCAAAGCATCCCGCCGATCGCGGAGATAGACCATCTCGGGACTGTCCTCCGGCGGCTTGTAGAACTCGGCGTGGGACGCCTGTTCTTCGCTGATGGGAATGTTGAAGCGAGCGCGGAACTCCAGCAACTCCTGCTCGTTGAGCTTCTTTTGCTGGTGCGTGATATTGCGGCCTTCGCCCGCCTCGCCCAGACCGTAACCTTTGACCGTTTGGGCGAGAATGACCGTCGGAGCGCCGCGGTTCTCCATCGCTGCCTTGTAAGCGGCGTAGACCTTCAGCGGATCGTGGCCGCCGCGACGCAACGAGACCAACTGGTCGTCGGTCATGTCTTCGACCATCGCCTTCAACTGCGGATTGACGCCGAAGAAATGCTCGCGGGCATACGAGCCGGGCATGACCGAGTACTTCTGCAACTGGCCGTCAACAACCTCGCCCATGCGGCGCGCCAGCAGGCCGTCGGTATCCTTGGCCAACAACGGATCCCAGTCGGAACCCCACAGAACCTTGATCACGTTCCAGCCGGCGCCGCGGAAGGCACCTTCCAGTTCCTGCACGATCTTGCCGTTGCCACGGACCGGCCCATCCAGCCGCTGAAGGTTGCAATTGATGACGAAGGTCAGGTTGTCGAGGCCCTCGCGGGCGGCCAAGGTGATAGCTCCCAGCGATTCCGGTTCGTCGCACTCGCCATCGCCAAGAAAAGCCCAAACGCGCGAGGCCGTGGCGTCGGGCTTGATACCGCGATCGACCAGGTAGTGGTTGAAGCGGGCCTGATAGATGGCCATGAGAGGCCCTAGCCCCATCGACACCGTTGGAAACTCCCAGAAGTCGGGCATGAGCCAGGGGTGGGGATAGGAGGACAGACCGCCGCCGGACTTCAACTCGCGGCGAAAATTCACCAAGTGCTGCTCGGTCAATCGGCCCAGGAGGAACGCCCTCGCATAGATACCCGGCGTGGCGTGCCCCTGGAAAAAGACCTGGTCGGGCGGTTCCGTGCCCTGTTTGCCGCGAAAGAAGTGGTTGAAGGCCACTTCATAGAGCGTAGCGGCCGAAGCGAAGGTGGAGATGTGCCCGCCGATACCGCTGCTGAGCTTGTTGGCGCGGACGACCATCGCCATGGCGTTCCAGCGGATGATGCTCTTAATGCGACGTTCGATTTCGCGGTTACCTGGATACTCGGGCTGAAGCTCGACCGGAATGGTATTGAGATAAGGCGTGGTCGCGCTGGAGGCGAAGGGCACACCGATACGAAATGCCCTTTCGCGGAGTTTTTCCAGCAAATATTGTGCCCGCTCCCGCCCTTGGGTCTGGCAGACGAAGTCAAGCGACTCCATCCATTCCCCTGTTTCTTGGGGATCGCTATCCCTTTGCAAGACGGGCACAACGCCCGAGAAGAGTTTTTCGTCAGCTTGTGGTTTCATATATGCGGATCCCCCTTATTTGCTATTCATTCTACGAAGAACGGTTAAGGCGTCCATGGGGGCAGCGGAACTGCAATGTTGAGAGGGCGCAACTGTTTTACTCAACATTCATCCAGTCCGTCAAGAATGTCGATGTTTAACGGTTAGTGATTCTGTGTCGATGGCAATGAGCGGTTCGCCAAGGAGAATTGACCATGCTGAAAAAAGCTTTGATTGTCGGCGTTATTCTCGGAGCCATCGGGCTTTCGCGTTCCTCGGTCCAGGCCGGAGGCCCCCATATTGGAATTGGGATCGGGATCGGCGTACCCGTCTATCGTCCTTATCCGCACTATTACGGATATCCGTACGCTTACTATCCGCGCCCGGTGTATGTCGTCCAGCAGCCGGTCTATGTGACGCCGCAGGGGGTGCCCGTTTACCAGCAACCGGCTCCGGTCCCTCAGCAGTACTACTATGCGCCGTCGTATCCGGCGGGCTCGGCACCGACCTATCCCGCGCCGGCTTTGCCACCTTCGCTGCCGGCACCGCCTCCTCCTGCCCCTGCTCCCGCAGGGACGGAATTTTAAGTATTCCAGGGCTGCTGCTAGTGCCACCTTACCAAGGGCAGGACGATCAAGTCGTTTTCAGCCAGTTGAGAACACGAAGCCCCGCAACACGGCGGAAGTGGGCATCGTTGTTTGTCACAAGGGTAGCATCCAGCGCCAGCGCTTGCGCAGCGATCAGAAGGTCCATCGAGCCAATCGTCCGCCCCTGGTTTTCTAATGTATGCCGGATTCGACCGTAATGTTCCGGACTTACGATGGCATCGTAAGCGATAACCTCGAACGGAGCCAACACTTTTCGGACGGCCGCAATTTCAGTCTCGTACATTCCACTGTTTTGCGCGCCGAACTCGATTTCCGAAACCGTCACTGCGGACAGTCCCACCGAATCACCCGCGGCCTGGGCCTTCTGACAATGCCCCATGAGGATTGCGGCTTGCTGCCGGCTTTTTGGCCTGCTCGCCGTTGTCTTCAAGCCGCGGATCAAAAAAATGAGCAAGTCGGTATCGAGTAAATAGATCATTCCCGCCAATTCCGTTTCTGTGCCTCGGGCTGCTGCCGGCCCTTGGACATGAAATCCTCCGATAGCTCCTGAACACCTTCGAGAAATAGCTCCCAGGGATCGCGGGAAATGACAAGAAAGCCTTCCGGGGTCTTCTTCAAATAGACCTCATCGCAGTCCACGCGGAATTCCTTCGGGAGGCGAATGGCTTGGCTGCGTCCGTTCTTGAAAACTTTGGCCGTCTGCACGCTATGAATTCCCTTCGCATGGATGGGATGATATATATCAAATGATAGATCACAATGGGCCGGTTGTCAAGACGATTTAAGGGTGGGAAGGGGGGTTGGAATTAGCCCAGCTCCATGTTTACGCCCCTGCGCGTTGTTGGTAAACTGGCTTCTGCTTGCATTTCCATTCGCAACCCCGCGCAGAAGCCATGACGCATCCAGCCTCAGCCGTCGATTCCTTCATTCAGCGTTGGGCGGCATCGGGCGCGGCGGAACGGGCGAATTATCAGTTGTTCCTCTCGGAACTCTGCACGCTGCTCGAAGTGCCCCCGCCCGATCCGACACGCCCCGACGATGCCGACAACGCCTACGTCTTCGAGCGCAACGTCCACTTTCTTGAAGACGACGGCACGATCACGATCGGGCGCATCGACCTCTACAAACGGAGTGCCTTCGTCCTCGAAGCCAAGCAAGGGAGCAATGCCGCAACTGCCGACGAAGAAGCGGCCGCCGCGCTGCAATCCGAGAAGTCGAAAAAGCCCAAACGCCGCGGTACCGCCGTACGCGGCACCAAGTCCTGGGATGACGCCATGGTCAAGGCGCGCGGCCAGGCCGATCGCTACGCCCGCGCCCTGCCCGTCGCCGAAGGCTGGCCCCCCTTTCTGCTCGTCGTGGATGTCGGCCACGCGATCGAACTCTACTCGGAGTTCAGCCGCTCGGGCAAGACCTACGTTCCCTTTCCCGATCCAAAATCGTTCCGGATTTTGCTCGACGATCTCCGCCGCGACGACATTCTCGCCTGGCTGCGGCAAGTCTGGCTCGACCCGCTTGCCCTCGATCCCAGCCGCCGTGCGGCCAGGGTCACTCGCGAACTGGCGGAGCGGCTGGCCAAACTCGCCAAACTACTCGAAGCCGAGAATCACCATCCCGAGGACGTGGCCCGCTTCCTCATGCGGTGCCTATTCACGATGTTTGCCGAGGATGTGGAACTGATTCCACGCGGGTCGTTTGAAGACCTGCTCGGTGGGCTGCTCGATGCGCCGGAGAATTTCAAACCCGCCGCCGAGGATCTGTGGCGGACGATGAACACGGGCGGATTTTCACCGATCCTGCGGAAGCGACTGCTCCGCTTCAACGGCGGGCTGTTCGCCGAAAGCGACGCCCTGCCGCTCACCAAACCGATGCTGGAACTATTGCACGAGGCGGCCGGGGCCGATTGGACCGATGTCGAGCCGGCCATCTTCGGCACGCTCCTGGAACGGGCACTCAGCACGACCGAGCGGCACAAGCTGGGTGCCCACTACACGCCACGAGCCTACGTCGAAAGGCTCGTCTTGCCGACGGTCATCGAGCCGTTGCGGGAAGACTGGCAGGCGGCCTATGCCGGGGCGGTGACGGCGGCCAAGCAAGGCGATCTGGCCGCCGCACAGGAAACGGTCCGTGCTTTTCACGAGCAGCTCTGCAAGACCCGCGTGCTCGATCCGGCCTGCGGCAGCGGCAACTTCCTCTATGTCACGCTGGAACAGATGAAGCGGCTGGAAGGCGAGGTGCTCAACGCCCTCCAAGAGTTCGGCGATACGCAGTCGATTCTCTTCGAGGTCGATCCGCACCAGTTTTTGGGAATCGAGGTCAACCCCCGGGCCGCGGCCATTGCCGAACTGGTGCTGTGGATCGGCTACCTGCAATGGCACTTCCGCACCCGTGGCAAGGCGACACCCGCCGAGCCGATCATCAAGAACTACCGCAACATCGAATGTCGCGACGCCGTGCTCGCCTGGGACCGCAAAGAAATCGTCCTCGACAAAGACTTGAAGCCGGTCACCCGCTGGGACGGCCGCACGATGAAGGTCCACCCCGTGACGGGCGAAGACGTGCCCGATGAATCGGCCAGGATGCTGGTCGAACGGTATGTTAATCCGCGCAAGGCGGAATGGCCAGCGGCGGAATATGTGGTGGGGAACCCACCGTTTATTGGAAATAAGCGGATGGTTCTTAATCTTGGCCAGGGATATGCGGATGCTCTGCGTCAAGCTCACGATGGCGTTTCCGAGGCCGCTGATTTAGTAATGTACTGGTGGGATCATGCGGCGACACTCATACAATCGGGAGCGATCAAGCGATCAGGATTGATTACGACCAACAGCATTTCACAAGCCTTCAACCGCACGATTGTAAAAAAACATGCTGACGCGGAGAATGGGGTCGCGATCATCTTCGCAGTGCCGGACCATCCGTGGGTTGAATCGAGCGATGGTGCATCCGTGCGCATTTCAATGACAGTGATCACTGGCAAGGATCGTCATATTCAGCCGCTAGTCGTCACTGTAGTGTCGGAGGCAGACTCAGATGATGCCGAAAGAGAAGAGCCAATATTGACGATTTCACCACGCAAAGTCTCACAAATCAATTCGGATCTGACGAGCGGTTCTGATGTCACGGATTGCATTACCCTTCAGTCCAACTCAGGCCTCAGTAATCAAGGCGTCACACCTCTCGGCGAAGGATTTCGACTCACAAGCGACGAACTTCGCTTGATGGGATACTCAACCGAAGAACTCCCGTCAGTCATCAAACGATATTCGATAGGGCGCGACTTGGTGCAATGTGGAGAAGAACGATTTATCATCGACTTCTTTGGCATCGACAAAGATGAAGCGCAGAAGCAGTATCCTAAATTTATGCAGATCGTTACCGATCGCGTTAAGCCAGAACGCGACCAAAAGAATCGAGACTCGTATCGCAAGAAGTGGTGGATATTTGCAGAGCCAAGAGCGAATCTCCGACCAGCAATCTCGTCAATTCCGCGTTACATAGCGACCTGTCGAACCGCAAGACATCGACTGTTTGTGCCTCTCGAATCGAAAATTCTGCCAGATGCGAAAATCATTGCTATTGGATTGGACGATTTCTACTTCCTCGGTGTGCTTTCTTCACGACTTCACGTGACGTGGGCCATGCTCACGGGCGGTTGGCTTGGAGTCGGTAATGACTCAAATTACAACCATTCGGACTGTTTTGCAAAGTTTCCATTTCCAGCCTGTACCGACACACAGAAGGTGCAAATTCGCACTCTTGGCGAGCAACTCGACGCGCATCGCAAGCGGCAGCAGGCGTTGCACCCGACACTCACGCTCACGGGCATGTACAACGACTTGGAAAAACTGCGGGCCAGGGAGGAACTGACCGCCAAAGACAAGGTGATTCACGAACAGGGTTTGGTTTCGGTGTTGCGGCAGATTCACGACGACCTCGACGCCGCCGTGTTCGACGCCTACGGTTGGCCTGCGACGCTCACCGACGAAGAAATCCTGGAGCGGCTGGTCGCCCTGAACGCCGAGCGGGCCGCCGAGGAAGCGGCGGGGCTTGTCCGCTGGCTGCGGCCGGAGTTTCAGAACCCAACCGCAATCAGCGAGCAGCAGCAGACTCTCTCCCTGGCCGACGACGGCGAGGAGGAGGGGCAGCCGACGACCAAGGTGGCAAAAGGAAAGAGGGCCGACAAGGCCGATAAACAGGAGTGGCCCAAAGGACGCGCCGCGCAGGCCAAGGCCGTTCTGGCGGTCCTTCGCGATTGTAATGTCTTGGTCACCGCCGACGAACTGGCCCAGCGATTCTCCCGCGCTCCCCGTGAGACCATCGACGAACTCCTGCAAGCCCTCGTCACACTCGGCCAAGCCCGCCAAACGCGCGGCAAGTATCGGTGTTAGGCAGGCGTCTTCATGGCCATTCATGGTCATTCCCGGCGCAGCCGGTATTCGGCCCGTGCTTTAGCACGGGTTTTGAGATGACCGCGATCGACCGCCCCCGCGTTCCG
>JANXQG010000148.1 GCA_025356915.1 Planctomycetota bacterium
GCCGCAGGCATGTGGAGACGTGCCCAGATTGCGGTGGCTTCGTAGACGTGCCAGACCACTCGCAGGATTAGCTGCCTACCTGGCCCGCACTCACCGCGTACCAGCCCGTTTAAGGAAAAGCTGATCGACCGCCTAAAACAACGGCGCCTTCCCTAACTTGCGTCGGACGGCGACAAATTGTCCGGCGTGTAATACCCAGTGCGCGCCCAGCATGGTCAATACGGCCGCAACCGTGGGAGCATACTCCCGCATCTGTTCCGGGCCGGGATCATCCAGTTTGCTTTCCGGGATCGCGTCGAGGGCCGCCAAGGAAGCTGACTTAATTTTCGCCGCCAGGTCCAGATAGACATCCTTCGTGGCAAACTTTGCCGGATCGTCTGAACTGGCCATCTCCTTGGTATAGCTCTCTGCAAAGCCCGCTGGCAACGCCGGTGCCGGCTGCCCCAGCCAGCCGAGCATCTCCTGCGAACTTGCGATCAAATGCCCCATCTGCCAGGCGATATGATTCATGCCGGGCACGGGTCGAATCAAGAAATCTGCGTCCGTCAGATCTTGCACGTAGGACAGGGTAATCCAGTGGTTCTGTTCGATCTGCCAACGAATATGGTTTTTAAGCGACATCGTCAATTCTCTGAGTTATGTGATAGATCCTTCTAATCTCCCCTCCTCGGTACGATTTCACACTTCTACCAGAGCCAGTTCATAATAGACGGACTCGACCACGTCGGCGTCAATCGTAAGCAAGTGGCGTCCTGCCCCGGCAACCAGGGAAAGATCGGCGAGCAACCGGACCTGCCTCGGAATGCCGTGCGACAGTTTGTAAAGTCGCTCGATGGCCGATTCATCGAACATGCTTGCGGAACCGCCAGCCTGGCGAAGCGAATGGTCGAGATATCCAGCGATATCGTCCAACTGCCATGCCTCCAGATCGATGCGTAGCTCCGACAGGCCGAGCAAAGTATTGCCCAACTGGCCGATCGTCAAGCGGTCACCGGCTAGAATGAGCGTCAAACGTGGCTGGGGTGAGGGTTCCAACTTCGCTAGGCGGATCAAATGCGGAACAACACTGTTTTCTGCCCGATCGGCGTCGTCGATGAGGATAACGGCATCGACCTGTTGATAGCGAAAGGCGGCCAGGCGATCGCTCAGTGCCCGCCAAAGCGAGGGTGTCGAATCGCAACGATCGAGATTGCGTCCGAATTGGGCGGCCAGCGACCATAGCATTTCATCGCCGCTGATACCTGTTAGACTGACCCTTGCGACCACAGGTCCGCGACGGCACAGTTGAGAGGCGAAAATTTCCAGCAGTAGCGACTTGCCACTTCCTTCCGGCCCCAAGAGCATGCCTAGTCGGCGATGCTGCTCAACCAGAAAGTGTAGCCGTGCCAGGGCTTCTTCATGTGTGGAACTTTGATAGAAGGACTGCGGATCGGAACCATCATGAAACGGTGATTCCTGCAAACCCCAATACGACTCATACATAGCAATCTCCCTGATGCCCCCCGGACGAGGATCCTCGATGGACGTTCTTCCCGTACTCTCCGGATTATCGGCATAGTTTACCAGGAGACTTTATCCGCGATTCGCAGCTCCCTACGCTACCCGACAGATAAAGCACTTCAGGTACTCGGTCTCTGGGCAAGTGGTCGAAACCGGATGATCGGCCGCCGCGCCGCGCTGTTCGAGTACCTGGATGTCGCGGCCGCTTTGTTGGGCCACTTTTACCAGCATGAAGAAGAAGTCGTCGCGGGTTACGTGGCCCGAGCAACTGCAAGTGACCAGGATTCCGCCCGGCGCGAGCACGTCGATGGCTAGGCGATTCAAACGTGCGTAGGCTCTTAAGGCATCTTCGACGGCATTGCGGCTGCGGGCAAATTTCGGGGGGTCGAGCACCACGCCGTCGAACTGCTCGCCAGCCATCTTCAGCGAGTGCAAGGTGTCGAAGGCATCGCCATTTTCAAATCGCACGTTGTGTAATTCGTTTCGCTCGGCGTTGGATTGGGCCTGGATCACGGCCCGTTGGCTGGAATCGAACCCAAGCACTTCGCGGGCCTTGCCAACGGCGGCCGCCGAGAGGCTGAAACCACCGGTGTAGCAGAACATGTCGAGTACGCGGCGGTCGTTCATGTATCGGGCCGCAGCCATGCGGTTCTCTCGCTGGTCGAGATAAAGGCCCGTCTTCTGCCCTTCGGCCAGATCGACGCTGTAACGCAACCCCTGGTCGAGAATCTCGACCGATCCTTCCGGTAGATGGCCCCACGCCAGCCCTGGGACCGGATCGAGTCCTTCGGCGCGCACGATGTCGCGCTCGGTTCGCAGCAGAATGCCCTGTGGCCGTGCCAGTTCGACGAGCATCGGCACGATCTGCGGTAAGCGGACCGCCAAAGCCAGAGCGGTCACTTGGACAACGAGAAAATCACCATAGCGATCGACGACCAATCCGCTCAAGCCGTCGCCCTCACTGAAGACCAATCTCGCGGCACCCTCGGGCTGATCGTAGCCCAACACACTCCTCAAACGCAAGGCCGCTTCCAAACGCCACCGCCAAAAGGCCTCGTCGAGTGGTTCTGCCTCGTTCCAGATATATAAGCGAACGTGGATTCGACTGCGACTATTGAATATCCCCCGGGCGATGAAGCGTTCCTGATCGGAGTAGAGATCGACAACTTCGCCG
>JANXQG010000202.1 GCA_025356915.1 Planctomycetota bacterium
TCACTCCAGCTTCAGTCAGCACGAAGCAGGTCTCGGATGCGAAGGTGACGTTTCCAGCGCGATGAAAACGCCGATCCTTGTCTCGAAAGGTGGTGATCTCTTTGCCGTGTTCTGCGTACCCGTAGAGAACCAACCATCGCAGATCGCTTTCCTCCACCCCAAGTTCGACCAAATGCAGCAAGCGAAGGGAGTATTCCCAGGGGTCGAGTCTCATTTTCTGCGAGAAAGCAAAGGCTTCCCACAAAAGGTCCAGCGCGGCCCTAGCCTCATCGGGAATATGCGCTCGTAGTTGCGGTTTCATGTAACACCTATCAAAATCATCGACACAGCCCACTGAACAGGTGGTGCGGCTGTGTGCAGCACTCGGCGAAGAGGCACGAGAATCTGCTCGATCAAGGCATTTGCACCGAGAGCACCGAGAAAGCACCGTTTCTAACCGTATCCTAACAAATTGATGTAGTCTTGTCAAGGATTTTGTAGGGCTGCAACTTGCAACTTGCAACTTGCGTGCATCGCAGCTACGATAGGAAGTGTTTATTGCCGGAAGCGTGTTCAGGCAGGTGCCAAAGGGGAAATGTTGGCTAATAGTGGATAGCCCTTTCCGCAATCCAATTCCACCCACCGAGATTCCGTTATGATCTATCGCTGCCCCTGCATTACTTTGATTTTGGGTTTGCTTCTTGTCACTCCGGTCCGCGCGGCCGATGCCGAAAAAGGATTCCTGCCGCTGTTCGACGGCAAGACATTGGACGGCTGGAAGCAGCATGGTGGCAAAGCCAGGTATGCGGTCGAGGATGGCGCGATCGTGGGCACCTCGGCCCCCAATACGCCCAACAGCTTCCTCTGCACCGAGAATACCTACGGCGATTTCATCCTTGAACTGGAGTTTAGAGGCGACAGTGCATTGAACTCTGGCGTTCAGATCCGCAGCGAGGTCGATGCAAACGACCGCGTATTCGGCTACCAGGTGGAGATCGATCCTTCAGCCCGAGCTTGGAGCGGCGGCATCTACGATGAAGGTCGCCGCGGCTGGCTCAATGATCTCAAGAAGAACGAGCCGGCCCGCAAGGCTTTCAAGCGGGATGAATGGAATAAGTTCCGTGTCGAGGCCAAGGGCGACTCGATCAAAACCTGGATCAACGGCGTGGCGGCTGCTGACTTGAATGACTCGAAGACGCCGCGCGGTTTTATCGGCCTTCAGGTGCATGGCGTGGGGAAGAAGACCGAGCCTCTTCATGTGCGCTTCCGCAATCTCCGCATCAAGGAACTGGAACCAAATCCATCGAAGTAGTTTGAGCCATTAAAGGAGACTTTACTATGCTTGAGGGACAAAAATTAACACGAAGACATTTTATCGGTACGACCGCCGGCGCAATGGGCGCCGCCATAGTCGTCCCCTACCTGATACCCCAATGTGCGTTTGGGGCCAATGATCGGGTTTTGACCGGCCATATCGGCGTGGGCGGCCAGGGGCGCAGCGACATGAAGATCGGTTATCCGATCGCCGTCTGCGACGTGGATAAGAAACGCGCCGGCCAAGCTGCGGAATCCGTCGGAAAAAATAAAAGTCGCAAGTGTGACCTCTTCGGCGACTTCCGCAAACTGTTGGACCGCAAGGACATCGACGCCGTCGTCATCGCCACGCCCGACCACTGGCACGCGCTGACAACCGTCCTGGCCTGCGAGGCGGGCAAGGACGTCTATTGTGAAAAACCGCTGACGCTGACCATCGCCGAGGGGCGTGCCATGGTCAACGCGGCGCGGAAACACAATCGCATCGTACAGACCGGCTCGCAGCAACGTTCGTCCGCCAATTTCCGCCATGCCTGCGAGTTGGTGCGCAATGGGCGGATCGGCAAGATCATCAAAGTCGAGGTCGGCATCCCGGCCTGCAATCATCCCGGCGCACTGGGGCCGGATAGCGATCCGCCCGAGTGGCTCGACTACGATTTCTGGCTCGGCCCGGCCGCCTGGCGGCCCTACAACGAGAAACGCGTCCACTACAACTTCCGCTTCTGGCTGGATTACTCGGGCGGCCAAATGACCAATTGGGGCGCCCACCACATCGACATTGCCCAATGGGGCCTTGGCATGGACGATTCCGGACCAATCTCCACGGAAGGCACCGCCGAGTTTGATTCCCAGAAGCGTTTTACCGTGCCTGCCACCTACGACCTACTGCACACCTATGCCAACGGCGTGAAGCTTCATGTCGGCCAGAAGTACAAGGGCGGTACGACTTTCTTCGGGGAGAAGGGAATGATCCACGTCAATCGCGGGACGATATCGAGCACGCCGGCCGAGATACTCAAGGAGGAAATTGGCCCGCAGGAGATTCATCTCTACGAAAGCGGCAGCCATGGCAGCAATTGGCTGGAGTGCATTAAGACGCGGAAGCTGCCGATTTGCGACGTTGAGATCGGCCACCGCACGGCTACCGTCTGCCACCTGGGCAACATCTGCGCCTTGCTGGGAGGCAAGCTGCAATGGGATCCCTCCAAAGAGCAGTTCGTCGGCAATGAAAAGGCATCCGCCATGATCGGTCGTAGCTACCGTGCCCCGTGGAAACTGTAAATTTTGCACACTGTGAAATTCACCCAGGAACACAAAGATCACTTGGTTGCGGAACTGCTGGCCGACGACGTGAAAGCCCACCCCTTCGTCAGCGATGCCTCACCCAAGCGGAATCACAAACGGGGCGACGTGGAGAAGTAGCGGCAATCCCGCCACACCAGGAAGCATGCAATGAACGCGATAACCCATGTCTTGAATACGACAGCGCTGATCGCGATGTTCATGGCGACTCAAGCCATCGCCCATGACGCTATTTGGCGCCTGGCGGACCGTCTTGATGTCGAAAATGTGCCCTCCTGGTTCCCGGTTGGCTTCTCACTGCTGACTCACGGGCAGCGACAATACGTGGCCTACTACGATGTGAAGCATCAGTTTACCGTGGGAGTTCGCACGCTGGACCAGCGACAATGGCAATTCGTCAAGCTCGACTCGAAAATCGGCTGGGACTCGCATAACTACCTGACCATGGCGGTGGACGGAAATGGCGATCTGCACCTCTCAGGTAACATGCATTGCGTGCCGCTGATCTACTTTCGCACCGAAAAGCCGTGCGACATCACAACACTACAGCGGCGGCCCATGACCGGTAAGGAGGAGCAACGCTGCACCTATCCGCACTTCTTCCGCGATGCGAAAGCGCATCTGTGTTTTCAGTACCGCGACGGCGGCAGTGGCAATGGGCGGCAGTTCTATAACGTGTATGACGCGACATCGCGATCCTGGTCGCGACTCATCAAAACGCCGTTGTTTGATGGAGAGGGAAAGCGAAACGCCTATCCGGTTGGACCTCTGGCCGGCCCCGACAATCTGTTTCATGTCTGCTGGGTCTGGCGCGACATGCCCGACTGTGCGACCAACAACAATCTCTCGTACGCCCGCAGTGCTGATCTGATCCACTGGGAGACGGCCGCAGGGCACCCCGTCGAGCTTCCGATAACGCTCGCGACAGACGGACTCATCGCAGATCCGATCCCGTCCGGCGGCGGGATCATCAATGGCGGGGCCAAACTTGTTTTCGATTCGCAGCGTCGTCCGATGATCGTATACCACAAGTCCGACGCTAAGGGGAATATGCAGATCTTTGTGGCCCGATTCGCCGATGGTCAATGGACGCGAATCGCAATCACCGCTTGGGACAAGCCGGTAAAGTTCTCAGGCCGCGGCGCCATGCCGTTTATCGGCATCGCGTTGTCCGCGCCGCAACGCATCGACAAGGACACATGGGCGGTAGACTATCGTCATCGCGACTACGGAAACGGCAGCGTCGCCTTCAATGAGGCTACTCTTCGTCCCGTTACGGCAAAAGTCGTGCCGCCTCCGCGCGCGAAGCTCGTCGAGCTGGATCGGCCCGAAATCAAGTTCGACGGCATTAGCGTTCTCCGTGCGGACGACCTTGGCGCGTCGGGCGATGCCAACGTGCGTTACGTCCTGGCATGGGAAGCACTGCCGGCGAACCACGACCTCAAACGCAGTGGCCCGCTGCCGCCGCCCGCGATGTTGCGTGTATGCAAGCTCGTCCGCAACGGTGCCTCACACGATCAGGATGCCAAGCAATGATCCGCCAAACGATCAAGTCGCTGATTCTTGCCCTGCTGTTGTTGGTTCCGTTTTCGATGTTCTGTGCCGCCACTGACGCCAAACGCGCCTCGTCGAACATCATTCTCATCTTGACGGACGACTTGGGCTGGACCGATGTGGGCTGTTTCGGCAGCAAGTTCCACGAGTTGCCCAACATCGACTGACTGGCTGAGCAAAGCATGCAAAATCGAAATTAGAAATAATCGCACGTAACAAAATCATTGGATTCTAACCGCGCAGGCACGGAAAGGTAGTGGTATATGAGGAAGCTTCTAAATTTGTTCGCCGTTTTGTTGCTGGCCGGGGCCCCACCCAGGGAAGATGCGGTCGCCGCGGAACAACGCCCGAACATCCTCATCATCCTCGCCGATGATCTGGGATTTTCAGACATCGGCTGCTACGGCTCGGAGATTGCCACGCCGAATCTCGACCGGCTGGCAGCGGACGGACTGCGGTTCACCCAGTTCTACAACACGGCTCGCTGCTGGCCCAGTCGCAGTGCCCTGCTCACCGGCTACTATCCGCAACAGATTCACATGGACCCACCTCAGGGCCGGCTGCCGTCATGGACGCGCACGTTGCCGCAGCAGCTCAAGCCGCTGGGCTATCGCAGCTATCATTCCGGCAAGTGGCATGTCTTCGGCGCGCCCAAGCCGATCGCCGATGGCGGATTTGACCAGTCGTATGTGTTGCATGACCACGACCACAATTTCAATCCAAGGAGCCACTGGAAGGACGATCTCCCACTACCGCCGGTAGCGAAAGACAGCGGCTACTACACCACAACGGCCTTCGCCGATCATGCGATTCGCTGCTTGAAGGAACATGCCAAAGAATATGCGGAGCAGCCATTCTTTTCTTACCTGGCATTCACGGTGCCGCATTTCCCGTTACAGGCCCCACCCGAGGACATTGCCCGCTATCGCGATCATTATCTCAAAGGCTGGGATCGAGTGCGCCAAGATCGCTGGCATAATCTGCGCGACGCGGGGATCGTCAACTGCGCGCTGTCGCCGCTGGAGCCGGCGTTCACGCCGCGTTATTTCAAGCCCAGCGTAATGGAAACACTCGGATCGGGCGAGGTCAAACATGCCGTTCCTTGGACACAATTGACGGATGAACAGAAGCGGTTTCAGGCCACGAAGATGGCCATCCATGCCGCCATGATTGACCGCATGGATCGTGAGATTGGGCGCGTGTTGGACCAGGTGCGCGCGATGGGCGCATGGGAGAACACGATCATCTTTTTCCTTTCCGACAACGGCACCGACGCGACCCTCTTGGTCCGCGGCGACGGCCATGACCAGACGGCGGCGTCCGGTTCTGCCGCATCCTTCCTGTGTCTAGGGCCAGGTTGGTCGAGTGCGGGCAACGCTCCCTTCCGCCGCCACAAGATATGGACGCACGAAGGCGGCATCTCGACACCGTTGATCGTGCATTGGCCCAAGGGCATCGCCGCGCGTGGCGAACTGCGGCACGATGTCGGCCATGTTATTGATTTTGTTCCCACGCTGCTCGAACTTGCAGGTGCCAAAGCGGAATCGTCGGTTGGTGTTCCCCTGCTCCCCGGTCGCAGCCTCGTGCCGGCCTTTGTCAAGAATGGAAGCCTCACCCGGAACAACCTGTTCTTTCAACATGAAGGCAACCGCGCTCTGCGCATGGGTGACTACAAGCTGGTTTCCGCCCGTGAAGACCGGGACGATTGGGAACTCTTCAACTTGGCGACCGACCGCTGCGAGCAACACAACCTAGCCACTGAACAACCTGACCGAGTCCGCGACATGGCCGCTCGCTGGCAGCAATTGCAGGCACGGTTTACCCGCGATGCAGGCTCTGTATTGCCCATGCTCAACGAGAAGCCCTTCATCCGCAAGAAAGCGAAAGATAAATCCATGCCATGAATCGTATCCTCCACATCCTCGCCGCCTTGCTGTTGGCTCCACAGGTTCCACTAGCCGCGCTGCACGCGGCGGATACCTTGAAGCCCGCCACAGAGCGCAAACCCAACGTGGTGCTTATCCTCATCGACGATTTCGGCTACGAATGTGTTACGGCCAACGGCGGCGAGAGCTACAAGACGCCCGTGATGGACAAGCTCGACGCTCGCGGGAAGGAGGCAAAGGCCAAACTTCAAGCGGCACTCAAGCAGTTTGAGGGACCTCGGTCCAAGCCCATCACAAAGCAGGCCCTAATCAGTACGCAGGGGAAGCCAACATCGTGAATCGATTCCACTGCACCACGCTGATTTCCTCGCTGTTGGCGACACTGCTCATCCCCGGCAGAGATTGGGCGGCGGTACCGCCTGTCAGGCCCAACATTCTACTGCTGCTGGCCGATGATTGGGCTTGGCCACACGCTTCGTGTCTCGGCACGCCCGGCATTCAGACGCCGATATTCGACCGCCTGGCGCGCGAGGGCGTACTCTTCCGCAATGCCCACGTCGCCGCGCCATCGTGTTCGCCGTCGCGAGCCGCCATCCTCACCGGCCAGTGGCACTGGCGACTCGAACAAGGCGCAAACCTTCACGCCTTCATCCCCGCCAAGTTCGCCGTCTATCCCGACTTGCTGGAGAATGCCGGATACTTTGTCGGCTTCACCGGCAAAGGTTATGGTCCCGGCAGCAACCAAGACCGCCCGCACAATGCCGCCGGCCCGAGTTTCAAGGAATTCGATTCCTTTCTTGCTGCGCGCCCGAAGGGTAAACCGTTTTGTTTCTGGTTCGGCAGTAAGTTTCCGCACCGGCCATACCCGGTGGGCAGCGGTGCGAAGGGCGGAATCGATCCCGCCAAGGTCGTCGTCCCGCCGTACCTTCCTGACAATGACACCGTCCGTGGCGATATCTGCGATCACTACCTAGCCGCGCAGTCATTCGACCGCCAAGCCGGAGAACTCATCTCCGCGCTAGAGAAAACTGGTGAACTCGACAACACGCTCATCGTCATTAGCGGCGACAACGGCTGGCCGTTCCCTCGCTGCAAGGCCACCTGCTACGAAAGCGGCACGCACCAACCGTTAGCCGTGCGCTGGGGGGCGCGCGTCAAGCGCGGCCGCGTCGTGGACGATTTCGTCAGCCTCGCCGACCTTGCGCCGACCTTCCTCGAAACTGCCGGGCTGAAACCGCCGCCGTCGATGACCGCGCGCAGCCTCCTCAACGTCGTGCTTGCCGACAAGTCTGGACAAGTTGACCCCACGCGCAACCATGTTCTTACTGGCATGGAGCGTCACTTTGTTACTTGCCGCATCGACGGCGATCAAGTCGGCGTCGGTTATCCGATGCGCACCATCATTACCAAAGATTTTCATTACATCCGCAACTTTTACCCTGACCGGTGCCCGGCCGGCGATCCGCCCGCCGGCGCGATGCCCGGTTTCGATGCGTTTGCGAAGAGCACCTTCGTTGGTTTTGCCGACGTAGACGCGGGGCCGTCGAAAGCATGGTTGGTGACGCATCCCGACGATTCAACCTTCCAGCGTGCGTTCGGGAAACGACCGGCGCGCGAGTTGTTCGACCTGCGTAAAGACCCGTTTGAGCTAAAGAACGTGGCGGACGATCCCGCCTATGCGGACACCGTCAAGGAACTCGACGCCCGACTCATGACCGAGTTGAAGGCCAGTGATGACCCGCGCGCCACCGGGGGCGACGAATTAGACCGTTACAAGAGTACACAGGCCAGAAAGGCGAAGGTTCAAACTCAACCATGAAGCAAATACAAATCATCCTTACCGCCTTGCTACTGACACCGCTGACCGCTCTGCACGCGGCTGACTACGACGTCGTGATCTATGGCGGCACCTCGGCCGGTGTCATGGCCGCGGTGCAGGTAAAGAAGATGGGCAAATCCGCGGTGATTGTCTGTCCCGACAAACACCTCGGCGGTCTCTCCAGCAGCGGCCTGGGTTGGACCGACACAGGCGACAAGGCAGTCATCGGCGGGCTGTCGCGTGAGTTCTATCAGCGCGTATGGAAACACTACAACCAGCCGTCGGCCTGGAAATGGGAGAATCGCTCGGACTACGGCAACAAGGGCCAAGGCACACCAGCTATTGATGGCGCAGAACGCACCATGTGGATATTTGAGCCGCATGTGGCCGAGCAGGTTTTTCAGGACTTCGTTAAGGAGCATCAGGTTCCCGTCGACCGCGGCCAGTGGCTGGACCGCGCACAGGGCGTGAAGAAAACCGCCGGACGCATCACCAGCATCACCATGCTCAGCGGCAAGACTTATACAGGAAAGATGTTCCTCGACGCCACCTACGAGGGCGACCTGATGGCTGCCGCGGGTGTGGACTATCATGTCGGGCGCGAGGCGAACTCTGTTTACCGCGAACAATGGAACGGCGTGCAGGTCGGGGTGTTGAGTCACGGGCATCACTTTGGAGTATTGAAAGAGAGGATCAGCCCCTACGTCATTCCTGGCAATCCCAAGAGTGGTGTGCTTCCGCGCATCAGCACCGAACCGCCGGGCATCTACGGCGCGGGCGACCGGAGAGTGCAGGCATATTGCTTCCGCTGCTGCTTCACCGATCACCAGGACAACCGGCTTCCGTTTCCCAAGCCAAACGGTTATGACCCAAAGCAATACGAACTCCTCCTTCGCATCTACGATGCCGGCTGGACGGGTACATTCGGCAAGTTCGATCATATCCCGAACCGCAAGACCGACACCAATAATCACGGACCGATGAGCTTCGACAACATCGGCATGAATTACGATTATCCCGAGGCCAGCTACCAGCGCCGCCGAGATATTATCCAGGAACACGAAAACTATCAGAAGGGCTGGCTCTATTTCATCGCCAATGATCCGCGAGTGCCCAAAAGTGTGCAGCAGCAGATGCAGAAGTGGGGGCTGCCGAAGGATGAGTTCCAAGACAACGGCGGTTGGCCGCACCAGCTTTACATCCGAGAAGCCCGCCGCATGGTCGGACGCTACATCATGACCGAGAATGAACTGCTCAGAAAGCGGCCAGCGCCCGAATCCGTCGGCATGGGCTCTTATACCATCGACTCGCACAATGTGCAGCGTTATATCACACACGAAGGACACGTGCAAAACGAGGGTGACATCAGCGTTTCCACCAAGGGGCCGTATGAGATCGCCTACGGATCCCTGGTGCCGAAGCGAGGCCAGGCCGATAATCTACTCGTGCCCGTCTGCGTCAGCAGTTCGCACATCGCTTTTGGCAGCATCCGCATGGAGCCGGTCTTCATGGTGCTCGGCCAGTCTGCTGCGACCGCGGCCGTCATGGCTATCGACGGCGGGCTTCCCGTGCAGGACTTGCCCTATCCTGAACTGCGGAAACGACTGTTGAAGGACGGACAAATCATTGAATATCTCAATACTCCCGCGACTGTCGGAAAATTAAAGACCGGCCCGAGCAAGCCGCATTAAAACACGAACCATGAAGCACCTACTCATTTTCAGTGCCTTCCTGCTGGCTCCGCTGGCCGCAGTCCATGCCGCCGATACACCCGCCAAGCCAAACATCTTGTGGCTCGTCAGCGAGGATAACGACTGTTTTCTCGGCTGCTACGGCGATCCGATTGCCAAGACGCCAACTCTCGACAAGCTGTCGCGCGAGGGCGTGTTGTACGAACGCTGCTTTGCGATGCCGGTGTGCGCGCCGTCTCGGTTCACACTCATCACCGGGATGTATCCCGTGACCTGCGGACCGGCGCATCACATGCGGGCACAGGGCAAAATTCCGTCGTGGCTCAAAGGCTTCCCTGCTTATTTGCGTGCGGCCGGTTACTATACGTCGAACAACGCCAAAACCGATTACAACTCGCCGATCAGTATCCCAGAAGCGTGGGACGCGTGCAGCAAGCAGGCCCACTATCAAAACCGCGCCGAAGGGCAGCCGTTCTTTAGTGTATTCAACCACGAAGTCACGCACGAGAGTTGCCTTTTTCCGAAAGACGAGCCATCCCAATTCGACCCGGCCAAGATGCCCATCCCGCCGTACCAGCCTGACACGCCCGAAATCCGCGCCGACTGGGCTCGCTACTACACCCGCATGGTGAAACTCGACAAGCAGATCGCTGTCAAACTCAAAGAACTCGCCGATGCCGGGCTTGCCGACGACACGATCGTTTTCTACTACTCCGACAACGGCGGCGCGCTGCCGCGCAGCAAACGCTTCCTTCAGGAAAGCGGCACGCACGTCCCGCTGATCGTCTATTATCCTCCCAAATGGCGGCACCTTGCGCCCGCTGCGTCTGGCTCACGGATCAAGGTTCCGGTCCACTTCATCGATTTTGCCCCGACCGTACTGTCGCTGGCCGGCGTGAAGATTCCCGACTACATGCAGGGCCACGCTTTTGCCGGCCTGGCCAAAGCCGCGCCGAACGAGTTTGTTTTCTGTACTCGTGACCGCATGGACGAATGTTACGACATGATGCGCTCAGTCATGGACAGCCGGTGGCTCTATATCCACAACTACCGGCCCGATCTGCCGTACGTCCAACCACTCAAGTACATGTTCCAAGCCCGCGGCTACCAGTCATGGGCGCGTCTTGCCCGCGAAGGCAAACTTACACCGGCCACAGCCATGTTCTGGAGCGAGAAACCGACCGAGGAACTCTACGACATGCTCGCCGATCCTGATAGCGTCCGCAACCTCGCGACGGACCTGGCGCACCGCGAGACGCTGGACCGGATGCGCGTAGCGCTGGCAAAACGCGCGATCGCCAACATGGACAACGGTTTTCTGCCGGAAGGTTCGGCACTGGAAGGTTACGACGCCTCGCGAGCGCATGGCGCGTACCCGATTGAACGGGTGTTCGCGCTGGCCAACCTTGCCTCAGAACGCAAAATCACCAACCTACCCAAGCTGATCGAGGCACTCGACGATCCGTGCGAACCAATCCGCTGGTGGGCGGCGCAAGGCTGCACGATGCTCCGCGACAAAGCCGCGCCGGCCGAAACCACGTTACGCAAACGGCTCGAAGACAAATCCGGTGCCGTGCAGATTGCCGCTGCGGAAGCACTTGCCTGGCTCGGCAAGCTCGACGTCGCGAGGCCGGTGTTGCAGCATTGGAGACAGCAAACCGAAAAAAAACCGTTTGCCGTTCAAGCCCAAAACGTACTCGGCCGACTTGGTGAAGCCGCCCGGCCAATTGCGGAAGAACATCGCAACCCTTAATCTTTGGTTACAAGGTGGTCCAGTCGCCTCAACATCACCCCAATAAGGACAACCCATGAAAGGAGTGCGTACTACAATTCCTACCTTGCGTTGTCCATCACCGTCTGCCTCGTTGCCGCTACCCATGACGCCGGCCGAGGTCGCTGCGCGCGGCTGGGACGCTCTCGACGTGGTGTTTGTCACGGGCGACGCCTATGTGGACCATCCCAGTTTTGCCATGGCCCTGTTGGGCCGGGTCCTGGAGGCCGAGGGCTTTCGCGTGGCGATTCTCAGCCAGCCCGACTGGCACTCGTGCGAGCCATGGCGATCGTTTGGCCGCCCGCGGCTCTGCTTCGCCGTCAGTGCCGGCAACATGGACTCGATGCTCAACCATTACACGGCCAACCGCAAGGTCCGCAACGACGACGCTTATAGCCCCGGCGCACAGATCGGACGGCGGCCGGATCGGGCCACCTTGGCCTACTGCCAGCGGGCACACGAAGCTTACAAGGGCGTGACGGTGATCGCCGGTGGCGTCGAAGCCAGTCTGCGACGCCTCGCCCATTACGACTTCTGGAGCGACAAGGTCCGCCGCTCGATCCTGCTGGACGCCAAGGCCGACCTGCTTGTCTACGGCATGGGCGAGCGGCCGCTGATGGAGATCGTCAAACGGCTGGCCGCCGGGCAATCGGTGCGCGATCTGCGCGACATCCGCGGCACGGCCTACCGGTTGGGAGCCCGTGAGACAAATGATGAATGCAAAATGATGAAGGATGAATTCACCAGCCTTGAGGCTTCTGGAAGAAGCATTCATCATCCTGACACGGTCCTCCTCCCCAGCTACGAAGAAGTCGCCACCGACAAGGCTGCCTTCGCCGCCATGACGCAGACGATCTTCCGCGAGACAAACCCCTACAACGCGCGGCGGCTGGTACAGTATCACGGGCGCGAGGCGGTGGTCATCAATCCGCCGGCATTGCCACTTACGCAGGAAGAAATTGATCGCGTTTACGATCTGCCGTTCACGCGGCGTCCGCATCCCAGTTACGGCCGAGAACGGATTCCGGCCTTCGAGGTGGTCAAGGATTCGATCCAGATCGTGCGAGGCTGTTTTGGCGGCTGCACGTTCTGCTCGATCGCCGCTCACGAAGGCCGCATCGTTCAAAGCCGAAGCGAGCGGTCGATCCTCAACGAAATCGGTCGCATGGCCGAAGACTCCGCCTTCTCGGGCACGATCAGCGACCTGGGTGGTCCCACGGCCAACATGTATCAGATGAACTGCTCACAGCCGGACATGCGGGACAAATGCCGCCGGCTGAGCTGCCTACACCCGACGATCTGCCCGCTGCTGGCCACGGATCACGGACCGTTGTTATGCCTGCTCGATTCCGCCAGAAAGCAGCCGGGGGTCAAGCAGACATTGGTGGCCTCGGGCATTCGCATGGATTTGGCGCGGCGCAGCCCGGAGTACATCCGCCAGATCGCCCGGCATCATACGGGCGGGCTGCTGAAGGTCGCGCCCGAACACATCGATCCCGAGGTGCTGCGGCTGATGAAAAAGCCGGCCATTGAGGAGTTCGAGGCATTCACCCGCGAGTTCCACCGCGAGTCGGCCGCTGCGGGGAAGCAACAGTTTCTTGTGCCGTACTTCATCGCTGGGCATCCAGGCAGCGACCTGCCAGCAATGATCGAGTTGGCCTTGTATCTCAAGCGGCACGGCCTGAAGCCCGACAAGGTGCAAGATTTCATTCCCGGCCCGATGGACATCGCCGCCTGCATGTACCATACCGGCCTCGACCCGCTGAGCGGCAAGACGGTTTACGTGCCGCGCGGCGCGCGGGAGCGACGATTACAGCGGGCCCTGCTGCAATACTTCAAGCCGGAAGATTACGCCGACGTGCATGAGGCTCTCACCGAGGCTGGCCGCCCCGACCTGATCGGCGACGGTCCGGAATGCCTAATCTCCTCGAAGCCGCCGAAGGTCATCGAGAAAGCCAAGCGGTCGCCACGCCATCCGGCCAACCAAACGCCCGCCACCGGCTACCGGCCGCATCGGAAGACGAAGAACCGATAAAATCGGCAATGCCATCCGTACGCCACCTTACGATCGAGGCCCCGTTTCCGCTACAGAAACCCCCACCCAAATTCCCCTCTTCCGAAGGGTGCGAGGGGTTTCCAGATAGCTTCTGACATCCCCCGCTCCCCTCTGGGCGTCGTGCCGATTAGAATGTATACTAGTCGCGGTTGAGACTGACACTAGCCCGACGCGCGAGCGAGGTTGCTAA
>JANXQG010000211.1 GCA_025356915.1 Planctomycetota bacterium
CGAGCGGCCGTTGATCGATCCCTTCTGCGGCTCCGGCACAATCCCGATCGAGGCCGCGCTGATTGGCCGAAACATGGCACCAGGGCTTGGCCGAACCTATGCGGCCGAGGCTTGGCCAAGCCTGACGGCGTCGTTGTGGGAAGCGGCTCGGCAGCAGGCCCGTGACGCAGCCAAGCCCGATCTGCCGTCACGTATCATCGGTACCGACGTTGACGAAGGTGTTCTGAGTTTAGCCCGCTTTCATGCCGAAAAGGCCGGCGTGGCCGCCGACATCCACTTCCAGCAGAAAACCTTCGCCGAGCTTTCCAGCAAGCGGTCCTACGGCTGCGTGATTTGCAATCCGCCCTACGGCGAGCGGCTGGGCCGATCGGCGGAGGCCCTGGCACTGCACCGTGCCATGCCCGATATCTTCCGCAGTTTGAAGACGTGGTCGTTCTATATCCTCACCGCGCTCCCGGATTTTGAAGCGGTCATCGGCCAATCGGCTACACGGCGGCGGAAGCTGTACAACGGGCGGATTGAATGTACCTATTTTCAATTTCTTGGACCCAAGCCGGGGAAAAGCAGGGAGCAGGGAGCAGAGAGCGAAGAGAAATCCGAAATCCGAATGTCGAAATCCGAAGTAAATCCAAAATCGGAAATTGGAATGACCGAAACAATTTCGAGCCTTGGTTCTTCGTCATTTGAATTGGTTTCGGATATTCCCCAGCCTCCAATTTCACCACCTACGGCCCCCCGTCCACTCCCTTCGCCCCCTTCACCCCCTTCACACCCTTCTCACCTCTCCCCCGTCCACCCTCCCGTCTTTGGCGGTCTCTCGGCCAAGGCATTGGAGCAGGCGGAGATATTCCGGTCGCGATTGACCAACCGAGCGCGGCATCTGCGGCGGTGGCCGACGAAGATGGGTATCACTTGCTACCGGCTCTACGAACGAGATATTCCCGAGGTGCCGCTGGTTGTCGATCGCTACGAAGACTATCTGCACATCGCCGAGTTCTCGCGGCCCACCGATCATACGCCGGCCGAACATGGCGATTGGCTCGACCTGATGCGGCGAACCGCGGCCGAGGTCATGGAGGTGCCGCGGGATCATGTCTTCTTGAAGAAGCGCGAGCGGCAGCGGGGTACGGCGCAATATGAACGGCTTGGCTTGGAACAACATATTCTGACAGCCCACGAAGGTGGATTGCAGTTTGAGGTAAACCTTTCCGATTACCTCGACACGGGTCTCTTCCTCGACCACCGCAACACGCGCGGGATGGTCCGCGATCTGGCCGCCGGCAAGCGGTTCCTGAACCTGTTCGCCTACACCGGTTCGTTCACGGTCTATGCGGCAGCGGGCCAAGCGGCCTCGACGGTGACGGTCGATTTATCGAACACGTATCTCGATTGGGCCGAGCGGAACATGGTCCTCAACGGCTTTCAAGGCACGGACCATGAGTTCGTTCGCGACGATGCCATGCACTTTTTACAAGGACGCGGGCGGCAGGGGGCGTTCGATCTGGCTGTAGTCGATGCGCCGACCTTCTCAAACAGCAAGAGTCTGGAAGATTATTGGGACATCCAGCAGAACCACGTCGAGTTGCTCAATCGACTCGTGGAACTGATGGCACCCGGGGGGATCATCTTCTTCTCAACAAACTTCCGCCGTTTCAAGCTCGCCGAGGCGGAGATCCGTGGCGTGACGATTCGAGAGATCAGCCGCCAAACCGTGCCGGCCGATTTCAGAAACCAGCGAATCCACCGTTGCTGGCGGATAGTGAAATGAAGGACAATGCGGTCGTTGGAAGTTAATTGGCTATGGCAGTTTACTCCGCTTCCCCTCGCCTGCCAACACAAAAGACTATCGACCCCTTTTCTTGGCCTACGGCGAGCCAACAATGACAGCAGATGTCAAGGTAGATTATGATTTTTGAAATAGGATCGTATCGCCGAATCGCAGCGAGCGGAAGCTGTTGTTGATGCCATAGAGGTTTTCAGCGGATCCCAGCAGCAGCCATCCACCCGGAGCTAACATTGCGTGGAATTGTTCGCAAATTTTCCGGCGATTATCTTCATCGAAGTAGATCAGAACATTGCGGCAAAGAATCACGTGAAAGATCCCAAGACCGGTACATGTGTGCATCAGATTGATGCGGCGAAAATCGACGATTTGGCGTGGTGGCGACTTCAATGCCCAACAATCGCCCTGCTGCTCGAAGTACTTCTGGACTTGGTCCGGCGACAACCCGCGATCCATGTTGCGACGACTGTATTTCGCGGCGGTTGCAATCGCGAGGGAATTCGCCGAGATGTCGGTCGCCAGGATAGAAAAATCACTCACACCGATTCCGCACTGACGCTGAGCGGCCAGATAGTCGCAGATCAGGATCGCAAGACTGTAAGGTTCCTGACCGGTAGCCGCGCCGGAACTCCAGAAACGAATTATTGTTCGGTTGGTTCCAGCGTTCATCGTTTGTAACGACTGCACGAGTTCGGGTAGCACGTACCGCCGGAGAGCCTCAAAAGGATGGCCGTCGCGAAAAAAAGAGGTTTCCTGCGTGGTGATGGCCTCGATGATCGCCTCCTGTAATAAGACGCCATCGCGGCTGGCAAGCTTTTTTAGAAAGTGCTCGAAATCCCGACAACCGCTGCTTATTACGAGAGGTTCGAGCCGATGCCGGACGAGATACTCTTTATCGTCCGTGATGACGATTCCGCAGAGCCGATGAATCAACCGGCCGAGTTCTTTGAAGGTTGAGTGAGATAAATCCATCTCGAATGGATCGTTGGCCCGTTTCAAGTTTTCTTTTTCGGATTCTCCGGCGCTCGGTATGCCGGCAGGGCGAGGATACGATGAAATAGGTCGGCCCGCTGCCGCTGGAAGTTCTCGGAACCAGCCTCGCCATATTGTTTTAGGAAGGTATCCCAAGGGAGATCATCGGCCAATCCTTCCATCTTTGGGACGTAGTCCTCGATCTGGAAGCGTGCGGCGACGTCTTGGAGGGAGATGTTCTCGTCACGTACATGGGTAGCAAACATCACGCCCGCCATATCGGCGCAAAGATCGGCAAAGCTGAATCCCTCGCCACTCCGGGAGTCGAGTATCTCTTTGCCCAATCCGGCCGCTTCCGCGCCTTGCGGGCCGCTCAGTACCACCAGCGCCGCTGAAATCGTGAAATGCCTGGTCACGCTGTGCCGCTTGAGCATTGTTGGCGTACCCAGCAGCAGCAGCCGTGTCTGCCGCTGATCGTTCGGCTCGATTTTCTGCCAGACATCTTGCAGTGCCAGCTTGTCGTGAACAAAGTTGGAATCATCCATCGCCACGCCCAACCCGAGAAGGAATGCCGAAGGCCCAACGTGCGGCGGAAGCTGCCGAGCGGCAACCGCGGCACGTCGAACGTAGTACGTCGTCAACTCATCGTTGGTCCGCCAGACCGGCGCGCGAGGGTCTTTCAAACGGACGGGCAATTGCTGGTTCTCGCGGGCCGCCCGCACGACGGCCAGCACGACATGCCGCGCACCGTTGATTATTTCGGGGCTTGGGCCGGCCGCGGCCGCAGCCAGCACCGGCGGGGGACCGAGCGATTCGATCGACGAGGTCGAGACAGGATCCTGGGGAATGGTTTGCGCCAAGGCCATGTACGCTCCACGCACTGCGTTCTTCGCAACCGGCGAAAGCGCACTCGGATGCCAAATATGCCTCGAACGCATCTCTTCGGCCACCAGGCACATAATCAGCGTGTCTGGTGCGTCGAAACCGATTCGGAACGTCTTCGCCGCCGATTTCCGATCGCCCAGCATGGGACGCATCACCGAGCTTTTATCCGAAGTGTGGGCAGCACCGAGAAAGTGACCCAGCTCATGCACGAGAACTTCCAACCGCTCCGGTTCACTGACTTGTCCGGGCGATTCGCGAATGAGAATGTGCGAGGCCAGCGCGCCATGCGTTCCGCCAAGATGCATCTCGCCGCGGATCCATTCATAGTGGCTCGTGAAACCAATGGCCAGCCGTGCTGGAGTAGGCCGCACTTTCTGGGCAAACTCCATGAGCGATTGGTCGAACGAACGGATGGCAGGGTCCGAGGTCCAGTTGCCCACCTTGACGAGATCAAATCGCACGCGGCAATGATGTTCAAAGATGTCGTTGGCTTCGGCCAATCGCTTGCGGACCCGCTTTTCCCAAATCGTCTGGACGCGCGGGTCGGCGGAGTCAATCAGGATTGCCACCGGAATCTTGTAGATCCCCTCGGCCGGCCGCGGTTGACCCGGCGGCGAGGCTTGAACGGGCGGCCGCGCAGTGGCCTCCACCTTGCTATCGACCCCAGGCAACTTGAGATGGACCAGTTCGGGTATACCGTTCCGTATGCCAAAGTAATGAATCGAATTGAGATTCAATTGGTAATTGCGGGCAGCGGGGCCTTCGCCCAGAGTCACTACGATCGATTCCGTGGCCGGGATCGACGCGACGTCGCTAGACGCGATACTTTGGCGGCTTTGCTGGCCGTCGGCATGGGAAAGCACGTAGTCGATCTTGATGGGTGTCCAGTTCTGGAGCACGACCACCCCGGCGGAGCCCACCCGGACAGCGAGCGCAAGGAACGTCCAGCAGACGATCGTTTTGAATATGCGGTTCATTGAAGACATCTCTCTATTATGCCCGCTACGACTTCCGCTGGCCAGTGAACAGTTTAGTTACCGACGCGGCTCCGTTCTTGCGTGCGGTCTGTCGATTTAGTCGAAAAACCTTGTTGTGGCCGGTCTCCGACCGAGCGACGCTGCCGACCGAAGGTCTCTACCGCTCTAAGTATAACCATCACTTCGCGAACCGCCACGCAGGTTGGGCGTCTTTCGGCAGCGGAATACCCCTTAGGGCGGAACGCAGCAACTCGATCGGCATCGCGCCCTGCTTCAGCACGGCATCGTGGAACTGCCGTTCGCTGAGCTTGCCGGAACCTGTCATCTCGTCGTGCAGGGCGAGAATCTGCCGCCCGCCGATCAGATAGCCGACCTGATACAGCGGCTCAGCTCGGATGAAACGCCGCACCTCGCCACGGGCACCGAGTTTTTCGTGCCCCACGCGGTCGATGAGGAAGCTGACCATCTCCTCCGGAGTCATGCGGCCGAGGTGATACTTCAGCGTGAGGATCACGCGTGCCGAACGGGTCATCCGCCAGAAGAGCATGCCGATGCGATCTTCGGGCGTTTGTGCCCAGCCGAGGTCCCACAATCGCAATTCCCAATACAAGGCCCAGCCTTCCAGGTAAAAGGGTGTCGAAAATGGCCGCTCTGGACCACGAGACGCATAGTAGCCTTGTAGGTGATGCCCGGGGATCAACTCGTGGGGAATGACCAGTCGCGTGAAATGACGGTTGTTGCCACGCATGACCATGAGCTTATCATCTTGTTTCAGCTCGCTATTGGCATAGGCGACGAGCATTTGCCGGCCGTTGTAGGCCGCATAGGGGATGGTCTTCAGCGTTTCCGGCGCGATCATTGTCAGCCCCCACGACTCTTCGCATAACCGCGGCACCGTGACCAGATCGCGACGCTTGACGAAGTCGGTGGCCTCTCGGGCGATGCGTGCCACGAGTTCATCCTGCTGGCCTGGCGGTACGTAGTCGGCCTTGACCCGGGCCTGTGCGGCCTTCCAATCGTCGCCTAGTTTCATCTCATGGGCGGCCTTCTGCATTTCCTCTTCGCACCAGGCAAATTCCCGCTCGCCGATGACGATCAGCTCATCGGCCGTGTAAGGGAGCCACTCGCGGCGAATGCCTACGGCTAGGGCCTCAGCCCCGATCGGCTCGCCGACCAGTGGGTCTTCGTCCTTGCCCTTGACTAGTGCGATTTCCTCGCGAAGATACTTGGCATACTCGTCAAGTTGCTTGGCGGCTTCTTCATAAGGCTTCTTCAACCACCAAGCGAAGTCAGGCCGATACCCTTCGTAGAACGAGTACCACCGTTTCAGCACTTCCTGCAACTCATGCACAGTTCCGGCCGCGCGAAGGGCAACCGCCGCAGAAACCTGCTTGCCGTCCGGCTTGGGTAGATGTTCGCGAACTTGCTTGATGGTACTGGCCAAATCGGCGACCTTCGTGGCCGCAGTCTGACAATCCAACGCTCCCCAATGCCGACGGGCCGTTTCCAATTCGTGGATCGCCGTGCTAAACGGCAGCAGCGGCGCGATTTCGGCCAACCGCTTCTTTGCCCGAGTCGTTTCATCGAGCAAGCCTTGCACTTCGCTCCGCAGTAGCAGGTATTCAGCCTTCTCGCGCGGATCGAGCGATGCGAACTCGAACCTATCCAGACGCACACGCCAGTCCTCGCCCAACCGCTGCTGCTGATCGAGATAAGCGTCCGAGGCGGGCAGATCGAAGGCCCCATGGAGGCCGGATTGATCGGCATGATATTCGCGTTCCAAGTCGAGCACCGTAGCCGCAGCCGTTTCACTCGAATAGACCGAAAACAGAAGTATCAGCGGCAGGGCGGCAAAGCAAAGTCGGCGAATCATGGTGTGGTTCCTGGAACGGGGCATCCATCTCGAATAGCCTGGACTTGCTCGCACGTGAAAATCATAGAGCATCCACCACTAATTGTAGACCAACATTGTTCTTTTGACAAGAAGAGTTCTGGCTCTTCCTTGTTCTGTAATTCCCTTGCATCGCCCAGATTCCACCCTACTGTGGCGCGGCCAGGGTGGCTTCAAAGGTCATCGTCGAGTTCTTCCGGCGGACCTTGATCTTCACCCGATCGGCAGCGGCATACTTCTGCAAGGCGTCGTCAAAATCGTCCCCGATGCCGATGTGATGCTTGCCGAACTTCACGATCACGTCACCACCCCGCAGGCCACACCGCTCGGCAGGACTGCCAGCAATCACGGCGCTGATCGGATAGCCCGATTCCTCACGGGTAAAATCGGGGATACAGCCAAAGAATGGCTGCGGCATTTCGCCAGCCCGCCGCTGCATCGGCACGGCCACGAAGTCAGGCCGTTGCGGAGCGTCGGCCAGGGCCACCGTCACGTCGAGCACGTACTTAGCAATCCGCCACATTCCAGAAATGTTCACGCCGGAGAAGGTGTCGGTGGGACGGTGATAATCGGAATGCTTTCCCGTGAAGAAGTGGAGGTTCGGAATCCGTTTCGCATAGAATGACGCCTGGTCGCTGCGGCCGGAAGCACCCGCAACCTTCGTGAGATGGAAGCCATACAGACGATTGGCCTGGTCCAAAAGCCCGCTGAAGCCCGTGCCCGTGCCCACGCTATTGACCGTCAGCGCATCCTCGCGGAGTCGGCCGACCATGTCGAGATTGATCATGGCGGCAGTCTCGCTCATGGGCACGACAGGATCGTTCACATAGTGGCTACTGCCCCAAAACCCCCATTCCTCGCCCGTGAAAAGGATAAATACTACCGTGCGGTGAAGCTTCCGCGGCCGTTGTGCCAAGGCCCGGGCAACTTCCAGCACCACGGCCACGCCCGAGGCGTTGTCGTCGGCCCCGTGGTAAATTGCCCCGCGTTTGGAAGGGAGCGTGCCGCGGGAACCGTAACCCAGGTGATCGTAGTGTGCACCCAGTACAACCACTTCATTGGCCAGCGGTCCT
>JANXQG010000262.1 GCA_025356915.1 Planctomycetota bacterium
CCGTGGTTTACCGCCGTTGACGTTGACCACCGCAGCCGCCTCGGTACTGGTGTGGTTACGTCAAGCAACCCCCACGGTATGTCACTGAATGACCTTAGTGCGGCCAGTGGTAAGACCATCTTGGACTTGTTGACCACGCGCGGCGGTATCGTGGCTCGTGACGCCGCACTAACGAAGGTACCAGGACATATCTGCCAGGAGATCATTCCTCCAGGTCAGGTACTCCACGACGTGAGCGGGGACGTCACAGGCTTCCAAGGTTGCTGGTACGTGATGTTGACTCGATACCCGCAGCAGCTTGTACGCGTCACCGTGCAAGATCTGGGCAACCCGCTGCTCAACGAAATCCTGGACATTGCAGGGATGTTGATTCCTGGACGAAACTGCGTGGTGTTTTCGGATCTTGACGAGCAGCACTTTGCTATGCTCATTCGTACTCTGATCGTCGAGTACATCGCGGTCGACGCACTATCCCCAACGGACCAAGGTGTGATCACCAATGCCCTAGCGTTCAAGCCAGCGTGGACCACGAGTCCCACCGATGAGACCGTTATCGCTGGCGGCCAAACCATCTCGACTCCTCTACTGCAGCACTCGATGACCGACGCGGGCCCGTTCCCAAGTCTGTATCGATTGATGCTTCGCGGTGACGGATACATCTACAAGACCCCACAGCCAGTGTTCTGCTACGCGACTCTCACCTCCATGGGCACGGCCATCCAACCGGTGAGCATCAACATGTTGGGACCCGCGCGGCTCCGTGTTGGTCTCACGCTAGCTACGGCTAATCCAGCACTCAACGTGCAGGTGAAGCTCACTGGGTTGGATGCGTCGAACAACGCCATATCGGAGACCATCACGTTCGGTGCGTCTTGGGCTCAAGATATCTCGATCGGTACCTCGTCAGAGACGGCAATTCTACGTTCCAGTGTATATCAGTACACCGTCAACACGTTCAGTAAGCTCAAGTCTGTGCAGATCGCTGCCCCTCCGTTGAATGCAGGCTCCAACGGAGCCATCGAGGTATGGGCCGACCTGCAAGATACGGGCACCAACACGGATCAGAACCTAAATACATCTTTCACCGGTTCCGGCGCCGCGACTGCGCTTCCTTTGGTGGACCTTGTATGGGATGGATCGAAGGTCTCCAACGACCCCTCTGGTTTGAAGCCTAAGCTCACGGACATCCGCCCCATATCGACAACGTTACTATCTTCGCGCACGACCAGTCGCGGTGACGCCATGAAGGCACTCTTCACACCGCTCGGGTTGACGTGGTGGGGCACCTACGAAGATTTTGAATACCCGAAGTACGTGTCGAACCGCTACGTCTATGAGAATACAGCTGCCCACAACAACGCGAATCCAGATGAGACTCCTCGTTACAATAGGACACGCATATCTCGCATGGGTGAGGGTCTCGGGAAGTTTGATACCTACGTGTCACGTCCGATTGCTGTCAAGCCCTACGCGTTTTCGATCAACGACCCCAAGTGGCTGCGCTTCGCGCCGATCGATCGTGGGCAGTTCAACTACCGCGCTGGGGGACTAGAAGGCTTCAGCCTGTGGGTGCGCGTATATTTGAGCGACGGTGCTGGTTGGTCCTCCTGGTCTAACGCAACTGGAAGCTTCATCACTGACACGTTATTGGACTTCGTGTCTGAGTACCGCGTGGATTTGCAGAGTATCCCCTACCCCGGCGGCGCCACACTTGCTTGCAGCCAGGTCAATCAGCTGGTGAAGTTCCAGTACGTGGTAACTGGTCCAGTTCGTGGGTTGGTAACGTTGCTAGACTTCACGCAAGACATGCCGTACCCATCATCGTGGGTTTACGACGTTGGCATCTGGGATGAACTGTCGGGCGGAGGTGACGGATGAGCCAGATTCGAATTGTGAACTTTGGCGACACTTTGACGTCGAAGTTGATCGGGACCATCCTATCGAGCCTTTCGGTTCCTGGCGTCTACGAAGGCTACGACGTCGTCGTCATCGATCCTCAGACCATCGAGATTCACGACAACACGAATCCATCTGGCAACATCGGATATCTGCTATTGCCAGATGGCGTGTTGTTGTCCGAGACGCTACCGGTTCGTCTTACGTTCAGTGTGTTCCCAAACTCAGCGACAGTGTTCACCGTGGTGGCCACACATTTGGATGCCAAGCAATTCGGCGGCAGCGCAGCGACCTACGAAATCAGGACGGGCTTCTACGCCAAGGGAGCAGTAGCCGATGGAACCGTAATTGCGTGGGTCTATTACCCAGGGCATGGGGTAGCCCTCTCAGATTACATGATCGTACAACCCACGAAGGAGCGTTTGGATTCCTACGTGGCCACGGCGCTTCAACAGGCTCCGTGGACCTCTGGTACACCTTTCGATGCATACATGACCGTTGCGCCACATCACACGGTCACCACAGAGGTAGCAGCCATCTCTCCGCTGCAATCTGGCACATGGCCGCAGACTGTCATTACTTCCAATTTGAATACCGTCGGTACAGAGACCACAAGCTTTCGGTTCTCTCGTCTATTGAGCGCCAAGCCGTCGAAGATCGACGTACAGGCGTTTTTGGATCCCGGATGCTCTTTGCAGCTGGTGGTTTATGACACCAACGGAGCTGTCGCGGCCGTTTCCCCGGCATCGGCATTCCCAGGTGCGAGCCCGGGTGTGTGGGCGGTCAAGACCGTTCGTGTACCACCCTACACGCCGGCCCCTTCGGTACAAAATGGTACCTGGGTGCCAGAACAGTTGTGGTCCTTCGACGTACGGTTCAACCAACCTTTGTCGAAAACATGTCGCTTTGCTGGAGTGACAGTTAGTTTCGATCCGACACTGGCTGTGTAATGCGCCGAGGCGCCCAAGGAGTATCACGTGGAAACGATTCTTAAATTCATCACGAACACCAAAGACAACGAAGCCGGCGCGGCTAGCGGGAAGAACTACGTCATCAGCCGTACTTTATGCAAAATTGCTGTGATCAGCAAGTTTGTTCTTGACGCCAAGCCAAGGGAGATGCTACCCGCTCCTGGTGAAATGTGGCGATGCCGCATCGTCAAAGAGACGCAACCTGGTCAGAATGCTGGGTGCTTCATCGTGGAACCAATCCATAAGGTGGATGAGAACGACATCGTGAAGCTAGTACCTGGTACTTTCTCCACCTCTCTGGTGGACAAGAAGTTGATCGTACGCCCGAAGACGGACTACGCGGGGAGCAGCTGGATCATCAGCCTGCATCACAAGCGCATTCTCGTGGCCGAACACAAGGCCTATGCCCTCATCGTCGACCTGGACTCCGAAGATGTTATTACTGCTGATGAACCAACGTTAAAGGTTCACGGTTGAGCACCAGGATCCGCAGCTACGGGGAACTCCTTTCATACGTGCCCACATACGCGGCGCGCAAGGATGGGGTCTTCATGGCTGCGGATGGCCCCGTAGGCGCCGTCGGTCGTGTTGTCAGCATTGTGCCCTGCGATGATCGGCAGCTTCGTAGCATATGGGCCACCTGGATCGTGGACCTGTTGGAAGAGCCGGTACGCACATTATCCGACACGTCATCCACGTCAACGGACGTCTTGGTGGGTGTACAGATGCCAGTGGAGGCGACGTGCAATCTCATCGTATCGCGCTGAAACTTCTGGCTGCGGCACGTTTGCTTGCGACTTACGATCGCGACATGGAGACGTTCGATTGGGTCGGTGTCTCCAGCGGTGGCGACAAGCCGAGCGATTCTTTGGTTACGGACGACAAGAACGACCGGCTACCTACACCTACGACGCGCCGCGTCGACATTCCCGACGCCATGCGTACGAACCTAGAAACGCTTGACATTACGCGGCGTATCTCGTAATGCACACCGCTACGATCGTCCTACGTACGCGCTACGGTCGTGGCGTTTTCGCGGTTCCGTACCTTGGTACCATAGTACGCGAAAAGCCAGTGACGATTAAGTTGTCATCCAAGCACCCGCAGTACAGTAAAATCATCGATGCGATCTTGCGTGGGGCTGAAGCCAAAGTTCTGGAGCTACTCTCCTTCGACCAAGTTTGCGGAGCTTGACATGGGATGTTGTCGTGGAAGAGGCTTAGCATCACCGACGGGGCCCGTATGGCCTTCGTTGCCGGCAGCCTCGTACCAGCTTCCTCAATCTCAAGTCGCCATGGGACCGTGCTGGTACGTAGAAACACAAGGCGACTTCTTGTCGCTTCGCGTATCAGGTGACGTCCTCTACCTCCTGGCTGGCTCAGAACCACACGAGGCTCTTGGTGCCTTGCGGGCCTGCCAGACGCCCCGTGGTGCCGCAGCTTTGGCGCTCGTAGAGCGAGCCTATGCTGTTAATGTACCGCCACGCATTGTGTCCATGGTGCAAGATCGTATCTTCACTCTGAGTTTTTTGCGCACACAAATCGGTACCTGACCGTAAAATGCTTGTAGGTGCAGCATGCACCTTAGTATGTAGGAGCATCATGGGACGAGAATTTGCACAGATCGTTCCGCCGAGGGTTGTATGACACCGTACTCATCCTTCAAGATCGGCGGCCAGGATTGGACCGCTCACCTAGTTTCGGCCACTGAGATGAAGAAGCTCACCGGAGACGCCACTGACGAGGGCCTGACGGTGGCCATGACACAACGGATTTACATCCGGCGCATCAAGAATAAGTCACGTTTGCGCGATACGTTCCTGCACGAAATCTGTCATGCCTTCTTGGGTGCCACAGGTATGCAGCACCAGTTGGAAGTCGGTTACAAGGGCGAAAACTTTGAGGACTGGGAGGAGTCGTTGATTCGAATCTTCGTCCCTCATCTCGCCACGTTCATCGACGATTGGTCGCGCACGTCTACGCCTCCAGTCACGACACACGAGCTATAGTCACCGGTTCAACACCGCCCTTAGGGCGCAACACGTATGGAGTTCACGAGTGCACAAGTGGAGCAATGCAGACGACAAACGGCTACTCACCCTTCTTGCGAATGGGTTGACGATCCGTGAGTGT
>JANXQG010000266.1 GCA_025356915.1 Planctomycetota bacterium
ACCGCAGCCGCTGGCATACCGTCAGACCGTCCATGCCCGGCAACATACCGTCCAAGAGAATTAGATCGGGCGTCTGCTTCTCGGCTGCGGCTAAAGCCTCTTCGCCCGATGCGACGCCAGCCACCTGGTAGCCTTCCTTGAGGAGGTGATAACTGACTAACTCGCGGATATCCTCCTCATCCTCCACAACTAAGACAAAATGTTTCATCGTCGCGGTTCCACTATCTGGATGCATTGGGCACTGTGTAAGAAATGCGTTTGGAGTCATTTCCTGAGTCTACACAGGCTATGTTAGAATAGTGTTAGCGTCGTGCAAAAATTTTGTTAGCAGAGAAAAACTATTCCAATTCCCATCCTTTGCGATATTCTCGCCGCACGAGGCGGTTCAACTCGGGCAGATTGGTGACCTCGACCTTCTCGGCATCAAACTCGACGTGTTTGCCTGCGCCAGCACGCTCGGCCAGGCAGCCCAGGAGCACCATCTCGGTCAAGGGGCCGGAATAATCGAAGCTGGAACTGGCCGGTTTGCCGTCCTTGCAGGAACGAAGGAAGTCGGTCTGGTGGGTCAGGCCCTTTTTGACCCGCTCCAGCACATGGGGCGGCTTGCCAAAAGCCTTTTGCTTCTCCTCGGGCATCAGCCGCGGGCTGCCGCAGTAATTGCCCGCCACGAGAATCCCCTTATCCCCGACGAGGATCACGCCACCGTCGCCCAACTTGCGGCCGTACTTCTTTTCCAACTCGCCGACAATCGCTGGCCGATTGTGGTCGCCTTCTGGGTTGTTCTCGTCAAGCTGGGCCAGAGCCTCCGCCGTGCCTTGGAAGCCATCGTACCAATGGACCTTAACCGCCGGCATGTCGCCTCGGGCCGGATAGTTCCAGCGGAGCACGTTCCGCAGGGGGAACCGCTCCGCACTGCCGCCAACCTGCTCGAGGGCTTCGACACTGGTGGGCTGGCCCAGCTTCAGGGACATATGAACGCCATCCAGGTTATGACAGCCCCAATCACCCACGGAGCCATCGCCAAACTCCCACCAGCTTCGCCATAGCCTGGGATGCAATTTTTCATGATAATCGCGGTAGGCCGCCGGCCCGATCCATTCGTCCCAATGCAAGTTGGCGGGCACGGGCTGCGCCGGCGGCCGTCCGCCTACGCCGCCGCGGCCGGTGCGTGCCCAACTATGCGTTTCCGTGACGTTGCCGATCGCTCCGGCCCATACGTATTCACAGAGCAAGCGGATACTCTCGGCCGAATGGCCCTGGTTGCCCAGTTGCGTCATGACTTTGCACTCGCGGGCCGTTTTCATCATCAGCCGGACTTCGGCGATACTGTGGGCCATGGGCTTTTCGCAATAGACGTGTTTGCCGAGCCTCATGGCGATGAGCGAAGCCACCGCATGGTGATGGTCCGGAGCGGCAATGAACACCGCGTCGATGTCCTTGTGGATCTTGTCGAACATCTTGCGATAGTCATGGAACCGTTGGATCGAAGAGGTGTTGACCTCGGGATGTTTCTCTTCGATCCACTTGGTTGTGTCGGCCAGGTGCTTTTCATCAACATCAATCATGGCGACCAGCCGTTCCCCGCAAGCCGCATTGATGCTGGGGATACCTTGGTTGGCCACCCCGATGACGACCGTACCGAGCTTGGAGTTGGGCGATTTCTCAGAGAGTACGGCTGGAGCGGCGAAGACGTTTGCCCCGGCCGCCACGCTAGCAACACCGGCAACGGCGGCCGCACTTTTGAGGAACTTACGACGAGTGACTTGCTGGCTCATGGAATATCCTTTGGCAAAACGAGGTGGGGGGTAAGGAAGGCAACTCTGATTATAACGGAAGCCCGCAAGCTATTGCAAATGGTGCCGGCTGGGGGGGGCGAAGAATCCACTCTATCCGAGGAGCGGTTCAAAATGAAGTGGAATCTTCGCTAAAACCGGCGTTACCGCATCATCGCGATGGTGGGAGTACTCGGATTTCCTTCGGCAGACTTGTTCTTATCGCGATCTATCCCCGATAATTCAAAGAGGCGGCTGAGACGCGTGGCCTTTGGCAACTGGCCGCCTTGAGGAGGCTTTCATGGACCAGCGTTTGCGACTCGCGACCACGGCGGCAGTAATGCTCCTCGGGCTGGGGCTTGCATCGTGTTTTCGCCGCCCCTCGGCCGAGACCGACTTGCCGATCTCCGTGCAAAGCGATCCCCTGGTATTGCGCAAACAGCCGGACCGGCGGACTTTTGCCGTCGCCGAATCATCGCCCGCCACCTCGCAACCGCGTTCACTGCCGGCCAATCCGCAGCGATTATCGCCCACGATTGTCACTCCGACCGATCGGCCAGTTCCGCCTCCGGAACTGCCCAAGAGCTATCCCATCAGCAACCAGCCAGTCAGTACGCGCTGGGGCGCATCGCTGAGTGAAATGCTGCCAGAAACGGCCTCCGCACCGCCGACCCATAAGATCATCGACGGCGACTCGTTGGCTTTATTGGCGGAACGCTATCTCGGCTCGGCCTCTCGGGCGACAGAAATCTACGAAGCCAATCGTAGCTTGCTCACGCATCCGGAGATATTACCCATCGGCGTCAAGTTGAAGATCCCGCGTGCCGATCAGGTTTCCGCTCAGAGTCTGCCCGGAAAGCCGGGAAATGATAGGTAAACGAGCCACGGGCACCCAGGGTAGGTTTGGCGAGGGTCTCCCGACCCCGCCGAAATGTCGGTCTCACCGTGAATGGGAGACCTTCGGTCGGTGACGTGGCTCGGTCAGAAACCGGCCACAACAAGACGGCACACCATTACTTATCTTGGTGAGGCAGATTTCGCTTTTTCCAGACGTATTGCTTGTCAGCATTCTTGACCAGCCAGACCGTCATAAAGGCCAGTATTTTGTCTGGCACCTTCAACGAAGGTTCACCTAGGAGTTTAGAACCCTGCAAGGGCGTGTCGATCTTCTTAAAGAACCATACGGTTGCTGACTCGGGCTTGTCATCGTCGGCCGGAGTTCGAGCGTTCACGAACTGGCTGCGAAGTCGTTCCGCCTCCACAAGAGGTTCTTTGCTCTTGTTGCCCACGACGATCATCACCTTCAAATCGCGGCAAATCGCAGGCATTTTCATCACCTGCGGCGTCTTAAAGCCCGTGACGTTGGTCATCGGTGAAATCAGCACAGCGGCCTTGACAAACCCGCCCAACTTCAAGGGTCCAACCCTGGCCTCCCGCTGCTCATAGCCAACAGCGTCATAGGCAGCATAACCCAGCGCCAACGCAGCACCTTCCTCCAGACCAATAACCGTTAGCTTGTCGATGTTCAGGGCCTTCT
>JANXQG010000171.1 GCA_025356915.1 Planctomycetota bacterium
CAGGCGATTCGCGCCAACTCGCATGGCTGCGGTCCGGTCGACCAGTGCCCAGTACCAAGGCAAGGCCTGGAAAGATGACGTGCCGGGGATGGCCACTGGAGAATCGCGGCCGCTCATGGCCGTTTCCCACGCTGCCCGTTCCAGCCGCCGCAGCGGCATCATTGCCCGCCGTGAGTAGGTCGAGGCCATGGCATAGTCGCCGGAGGCGAGCCGAGCGTCGCATGATTTCAAATTCTGCCGGGCGTTGTCGAAGTCCATTGCCGGATTGATCTGCGGGGGCAGATGTCTGGCGATCTGTCCAAGGACGCGGATCGCCGTATCGAGCTTTTGCGCGGCCAGGTAGCGTTCCAATTCGGCGGTCTGCTTTCCGTTGGCCGCCGCCCGCTGGGTGACGGCTTCAATGATCAACGGATCCTGAGCGAGAAATAACAAAGAAGAAAGGCCGAACTCATCGAGCGTAACCCGGGTACCGCCCGCCTCGCGGCGATGACGCAGTGGTTGCAAACGTCCGGCAGTCAGTTCAAAGATATTACTCGATTCAGGAATGCCGGGCAGAGTGAGGTTCAGCGGATTGGCCGCGGCCAGCGGCGCCACGCATTGCGAGCCAGGGGCCAACCACATCGGCATGACGATCCTTGCCCGATCGTCGCGCAAGATCGCGCCGGTGACCAGCCGCTGGCTGCATTCAGCCGTGGTGACCATGTTGCCGCCGGCTGCCCAGGGTTCGATCACTTCGAGTTCCAGGTTCAGCAATTGCAGCGTCATCACCCGCTGCCGCGTTTCGGCATCCTGGGCTTCCAGCGAGGAGTCCGAAAGGAACAGCAGGCCGCGGCTTCCGGAGGAGATGGCCGTGTAGACCAGTAGCCGGATCTGCTCGGGGCCAACGACCGTGGGCGGCGACGGGCCTGCGTTGAGCGTGGCGAATTGCCGCCGTAGGCCTTCGCCTGCCTGGGATTGCACCGTGGTCCAGACCGGAGTGCCCGGCAGGGCCAACAGCGGTTGCCGGCGAACCCAGGTACCATAGTCGGGCATTTCCAGGCTCGTGCCGAGTGGCCGTCGATCGATCAGCAGCAAGTTGATGTGACGGCTGTAGCTTCGCAGATTATTGATTGGCGCGCAGATCAGCGGCCGCGAAAAGCGAGTATCGGCCAATCGCACGCGCTCGGCTCGCTGCCGATTGGCATCCAGCGAATCGCCAGTCAGTCCGTGCCCCAGATCCCAGACGAGTACAGGCTCGAACTCCGGCCCGATCGTGGCCTGTGGGTTGTCCGTCGGTAGTTCCGGCGGCGGACAGACCAACCACAGGCCAAGCTGCTGGGCTTTCGAGAGTAAGTCTGTCGATGGCACCTGTCGCAGCCATAGGGTATTGAAGCCCAACTGTTTGAGGAAGGCCAACTGCTCGCCACGATATTCGACACAGCGAGGGAAGATCGGGTAGTCGTTGATCTTCAAGACCGAGCCTGCCAACTTGACTTCGCGCGGCGAGGGTGTGGCATAGGCATCTTGCCTGTGTTGTTCGGGAGGGCCGATGCCGACCGCGGTTCCGGGAGCGGAATCGCCTCCCGATAATCCAGAGGGCGAAACCGCAATCGAGAGGCCGGGCTGGGCACCCGAGACGGTACTGTTCCTGACGGACGGCACATAACCGAAGACTTTGAGATCGTCAGTCCAGACGTTCGTCACCCCTGGACCGCCGTAGATGTTCAGCAGCACGCGGCTGACAAAGGCTTCGCGGCCATCGACGTTCAGGGCCAACTGGCTTCGCAAGATGCGGACCTGGCGGGCTACCATCCGCGGGAAATCGGCAATTTCGAGATGCTGCCAACGGCCGACTGTGGAGTACGCGGGTGCAAAGATCTGGGTGGTCAGCGGCTTTCCACTTCGCGGGTCGAGCGTTCGCGGCAGTGTGACCTCGGCAAAAAACTGGATGCCGGGCCGATCAGCGAAAATCCAAATGGATGGCCGCAACTCGTCAATGACCCACGGACGCCCGATATCGTGGGTAACCAGCACCGTGCTGCCGCCTTGGGCGACCACCTGCATCCACTCGCTGCCTTGTCCACCGTGTGCCACGCCACGAACCCTTTGGTGGGCGACGAGCGAGTACTGGGCGTCGCCGCCGGCTTCGGTCCAGGTTGTCGTCGGTTTTTCAAAGTCTTGTTGCCACGACGGCTGCCCTGCCGCAACGGGTCCGCGCACTACGGCCGCTGCTGCATTAAGTCCTGGCGCAGGCAATCCCTGGGCGGCCGTGTGGCTCGGCAGCATGACCAAGATCAATAGTGTAATTAGTGCAGACTGAAAACGCGCCACGATACCCGTTTGAAAACGTAAGTCACCTTTCCAATGTGGCGAAAAAGCACTCTGTGCTTGGAAGCGACCACATTGCCGTAAAGTGTTCTTCTATCAGGATTTGCGAAAAAAAACCAGAGCAAATGTTGCGTTTTTTCTACATCCTCGCCTCGCCAAAACCACCCGTAGTATTTTCCAAGTCTTGTAATTACAATGAGTTACGGTGTTTTTGCTAAAAAGTTAATTTCCTGGCACGGGGCGTGCTTTTGAAGAAGCACATCCAACTCACACCCCGAGAAACAACCATGAACGTGCCAGCCCCCACGGCATAGAGCACTTTGTAGGGGCCGTGGAAATAGCCCGACCGTTCACCTTTGACTAGGCGTTCGAGCTG
>JANXQG010000300.1 GCA_025356915.1 Planctomycetota bacterium
CCCACCATGAGCAGCCCGCGATAGGCTTCCCCCAAGGCGTGCTGCAAGGCGTGGTCGCGGATGTGCCGGCCATTGAGGAAGAGGTATTGCATGCGGTTATTGCTGCGGCTCTGGCTGGGATGGGCCACGCTACCGCTGATCCGCACGTCGCCGTCACTGCTTTGCACAAAGATCAACCGCTCGGCCAACTCACGGCCAAAAAGCGCCGCAATCCGCTCGACCGGATTCTCGCTCACGGGCAGGTCGTACACCTGCCGCTCGTTGTGCCGCAAGGTGAAATGAACTCGCGGCAGTGCCAAGGCAATCCGCGTAAAGGCCTCGCTGATGTGGCCAAACTCGGTCTGCGGCGTGCGCATGAATTTCCGTCGCACCGGCGTGTTGTAAAAGAGATTGTGTACCTCGACGGTCGTGCCCACCGGGCATCCGCAGGGAACGACCTCACCGGCATATCCGCCGGAGACTTCAATTTCCGCCCCGCCTTGGTTGGCCGCCGTACGGCTTCGCATCACCAGTCGGCTGACCTCACCGATCGAGGCCAGAGCTTCGCCGCGGAAGCCAAGCGTGCCGACGCGGAACAGGTCATCCGCCTCGGAGAGCTTGCTCGTGGCGTGGGGGGCGATGGCCAGCGACAACTCTTCGGCCACAATGCCACAGCCACTGTCAACAACGCGCATCAGGTCCAGTCCGCCGCTTTGGGCGGTGACATCGATCCGCATCGCCCCGGCGTCGACGGCGTTCTCCATCAACTCCTTGATCACGCTCGCCGGCCGTTCGATAACCTCGCCGGCCGCGATCTTGTTGATAAGGCTCTGGGAAAGACGATGGATAGGCATTCGGGGAGGGCCTACTGCCCATACTCCTTGATTTTCCGATACAGCGTTCGCTCGCCAATCCCCAGCTTGTTGGCCGCCAACTCGCGGTTGCCGCCGAAAACCCGGAGCGTTTCGGTGATGAACAGCTTCTCGATCTCTTCCAACGTCCTGCCGACCAGACTGACGAGCGATCCATCGGTTGGTTCAACGGAAGGGTCAGGCAGCCCGGCCAGTTCTTCGGGCAGGTCGTCGCTGTCGAGCAATCCGTCGTAATCGACCACAACCATGCTTTCGACCACGTTGCGAAGCTGCCGGACATTGCCTGGCCATTCAAAGCTCAACAGCCGATGCCGCGCTGCGGCCGACATTCCTCGGATTCGTTTGCTGTGCTGCTCGGCAAACTGCTTGAGGAAGTAATCGATGAGTATGGGGATGTCCTGGCTTCGCTCCCGTAGACTCGGCAGGCGGATCGAGACGACCTTCAGGCGGTGATACAGGTCGCTACGGAATGTGCCAGTCTCGATCACTTCTTCCAGATTGCGGTTCGTGGCGGATAGTATCCGCACGTTGACTTTGATCGGGACGTTGGAGCCGACGCGTGTAATCTCGCCGTTTTCCAGCACCCTCAGGAGCTTGATCTGCGTGGCCAGCGGCATGTCGCCGACCTCATCGAGGAAGAGGGTGCCGCCGTGCGCGTACTCAAACTTGCCCATGCGGTCCGCCGAGGCGTCCGTAAACGCCCCTTTGATGTGGCCGAACAGTTCACTCTCCAAAATATGCTCGCTCAAGGCGGCACAGTTCAAGGCCACGAACGGCTTGTTCTTCCGTGGGCTGTTCTGGTGGACTGCCTGAGCGACAAGTTCCTTGCCGGTGCCGGTCTCGCCCTGGATAAGCAGCGTGGCGTTGGTGGGGGCAATACGTTTCAGCCGCTCAATAATGTCTCGCATCTGGCGACTGTCACCGATCACGCCTTCAAAACCAAATTTTTCGTCCAGCCGCCGGTTTAGCTCGATGTTGGTGCGACGCAGCCGCGAGCTGTCAACCGCCCGCTGTGTGGCCGCACGAAGCTGGTTAATGTCCAGCGGCTTGGTCAGGTAGTTAAATGCCCCTTTCTGCATGGCCTCGACGGCCGAAGGAATCGAACCGAATCCGGTTAGCAGGATGACCTCGGTATCAGGCTGGGCACTTTTGGCCCGTTCGAGGATTTGCAGGCCGTCAACGTCATTCATCTTCAAATCGGTGAGAATCGCGTCAAATTCCCGCTCTTCGATGAGTCGGGCACCTTCGCTGCCGGAAGTGGCCACGCAGCAGTGGAGCCCGGCCCGACCAAGACTTTCCGCCACGGTTTCGGCGTGGGACTGGTCGTTGTCGACAATGAGCACTTCGGCCGCAGTATCTGCGGAAGAACGGGAAGAAGCGGTCGTTGAACGAGATGCCGCGAGACTCATGATAGTAATCTTATCAGCCTGTTCATTGGCGAGCTTGCCTCGATGGCCATCCCGCATTAACCTTGAACCATTTTAGCGAGCCGGAGCGTCGTCTTCTTGCCCACAGCCACAACAATCGGCCCAATCGAGACCCGTTTCCCGGCGCACTCGGTGATCGAAGTCGCCTAGTAGGCCGCCGATCACGTCCCACGTACCGTGGCGGCGGATCTCGATGTCGCCTTGGCGGTTGACACGGATCATGCTCTCGTTCGTCACGCCAACCTCCCCCAGTTCAAATGCCTGGAGTTCATCCTCACTGACGATACGTTTCAGGGTCTTGCCCGACATTTCGATAAAATGCATAGCTTTTCCTTCCTTGCCAATTTCGCCTTCATCTTAATAAATGCCCGGTCCCAGGTCAATCGCCCAGGAGAACTGGGCACTTCCTGGTCGATTGTTGTGTTTCGACGGAAGCGGTAGAATGGCTCTTCCGGTTTTAGTGCAGAAGCAATGGGGAGAGTGAAACGAGCCCCGTTTCACTCTCCCCACCCTACCATTATTCGCGTTCCGCACCTGGAACCGGAAGAGCCGCAATTTCGATTGTACCCCGTCACGTGGTGGCACGTAGCGGCCAAACTCCGCCCAGCGAAAAGCTGAATATCGC
>JANXQG010000172.1 GCA_025356915.1 Planctomycetota bacterium
CATCGCCGCCCTGCGCAACGCGTCCCAGCGCCTGATCGCGATGGCGCGGCGGGCGGTGTGCTCGCCTGAGTCGTGGAGCGCGTGGGTGGGCGCCATGAGGTCGGGCCTCAAGTCGAACTTCATGGGCGGCCATATCGGCGACGAGTACGAGGCCTTCGTGCATGGCATGCACACCGTGTGCAACGTGCTGGCAGACTCGGAGCGGCAGATCGCTCACGTGGTAGCGCCGGCCTCGGAGCAGCGCGCCGCCGCCGCCGATGCGCGCGTGCGGGAGTTGGAGGCCGAACTGTTCGCTGCACGCCAGGCACTCATCACGGAGGGCGTGGCTCGCACATCCGCGGAAGCCGAGCGCGACGAGTACAAGGCGCAGAACTCGGTTCCGGGCATTCTCGATGAGGTGGAGAACCCAGCGCCAGTTCCGGTTGGCGCGCCGGGGTCGAATGCTCGCCGAGCATGGTGCCTCGGTCGCGCGTTGCAGACAGCGGAGAGGGAGTTGGGCAAGACACTAGATCGTGCTATCGGCGCGTAGATCTTCTTTGCCTTCCGCCCGCCGAGGATGGCGCGCACCATCGGCGCCGAGAACAGGATGCCATGCTCCTTCACTGCGGTCTCCATTCGCCAGCGCGACGCGCAGGTTGTGCAGGACGCTGGGCAGGTGCGGCTCGTAGGCTTCCAGCCACTGCACCGCGTCGCGGATCGTCTTCCGCGCCGCATCGCGCTCGGCCTCCGCGCCGATAGCACGATCTAGTGTCTCGCCCAACTCCCGCTCCGCTGTCTGCAGCGCGCGGCCGAGGCACCATGCTCGGCGAGCATTCGACCCCGGCGCACCAACGGGGATCGGCGCAGGGTTCTCTACTTCATCGAGGATTCCTGGGACCGAATTCTGCGCCTTGTACTCATCGCGCTCGGCCTCCAGTTCCCGCACGCGCGATTCGGCGGCGACTGCATCGTCAATGCGCTGGAGTACATCCGCCGGATGCGCGGCCCCCGTGTAGCCAACCGCCTCAGCCATCCGATTGAGCCACTCTCCAGAACTCGTGGCCCGACGCGCCATCGCGATCAGGCGCGGGGCCGCGTTGCGCAGGCCGGTGAGAAGCTCGGCGTCGGCGTACGCCTGGCGCTCCTGCGCGCACCCCGGCTCTCCGTCCACCTCGGCGCGGTCGTCGGACTCCGCGGGCGGCTCGCACGACGGGCCGACGGCGCGATATGCGTGGCCGTCATCCTCGATCCAAGTGTGGGCCGCCCACTCCCCCGGCGTCGCCCGCTTCTCCAGCGCCTCCAGCGCGTCCAGTTCCGCCGCGGTGAGGTCCGGCGCGGTCATGGCCGCACCATCCGCGCCAGCGCCACCGAGGGAAGCGGGTGCGCGCTGCCGGGGTTGAGGTCTGCGCGACCTCCGCTGCGCATGTGCCTATTGTTGTCGACGACGCGCACGGTCACGCGCCCATCACAGCGCACCTCCAACTCGGCGCACCAGTCCCCCTCCCCCAGCAGCGCACGCAGCTCGCGGCACGCTTCGTCGATTGCTGTGCTCATTTGTTCACCTCGATTGTGCTGTCGATCTGGTTGCCCCACCGGTCCCACCCGGCCCGTGCGCGACGAGCGAAAAGCTCCACGTACGGCCCGGGCGACACTGACTCCACAAGCTCCATGAACTCGTCGGGTTTCTGCGAGTGCTTTCGACGCGGCCACTCGAACCACGTGCGGTCAACGCGTTGTTTCGCAGCCAGCGACCCACGACGACAGAACAGAATGTGTTCGCTAGTCTGCACAAACGTCCCTCCGAGCCCGATGCCCATGGCAGGTTTGCACCAAGTGAGGAGCACCGACGGCTTGAAACCCCACGCGTAGCAGGCGTCGTACGCGTTGAGGATGTACCGGTTGCACGTCCACAGGTAGAGATGCGCGTCTTTTTCGGCGATGTCGCGCACACTAAGCGCGTTGATCTCGTCAAAAGACATGCACGGGTAGTAATCCGTAACGGGCTTCGGCGATCCGCCGCTGCCCCAGTCCGGTCCTCTTCCCTGGTCGGGCCAGGGTGGGTCTACAACAATCGTTGAGTACTTCACTTGTTCGCCTTCTCGAGGAGCTTTTTCACGGCGTTATCTGCCTCTTGCGACACTCGTGCCATCTCTTCTCCACCGAAGTCATCGGACACGACCCACACGATGCCGGTCTTGCGTCGAACTTGCTTGACGCCGAGACGACGCAGCGTCCTCGCGATGCGCTTCTGCTCGACTTGCGACAGCTTCGCCAGGGACGCAGCGTCGCCCGCGTGGATGGCTACGCGGAAGATCTCGGAGATTCGCACTTCTTTCTGTCCAATGCAGTACTTGGTGATTGCCTCGTCCCAAGCGTCATACACGCAGTGGTCGGCGTTGCGCTCGTCGACAGCTTCGGCTTCAGTGCTCTCAAACCAGTGCGGCTCGTCCGACTCAGCGAGCGCGTTGGCTTCTCCCCATATCTCGTCGCGATGCCGGCGCACGTAGTCAAGATTGATCGTCACGTTGTTGAGATCAATCACCCAGAATCGACGGTTGCCCGTGTCGTCGCGCAAAAACTCAGGCGTGTTGGTCGTGCCGAAGAAGACGCACGTTCGCGGCGTGGCGATCATGGACCGCGTGTAGGCGGGTCGGTAGATGTCCACGCGTCGGGTGAGGTATTCCTTGAGCGCTTCCAAGTCCCACGACGAGTTCGAGGTGAGCTCGCCGAACTCGATTGCCCACATGCCGTGCAGCTCCTGCATGGCGTCCTTGCTGCGGATGTCCGAGATGTTGGACTTGACGTATTCGAGCCCAAACAGCGTCTCGATGAAGCTCGTTTTCTTCTTGCCCTGCTGGTCAGTGAGAAAGACAAGCACCGAGTCGACCTTCGTGCCCGGACGCCGCATGCGCCGCGCAGCTGCGATAAGCTGCTTGCGCAGCATCGCTCGCGACAGTCGGTCTTCGTGCTTTATACCCATGCCGTGCGTGGAAAGGGCGTCAATCGCGCCAACCTTGTTGGGGCACGAGTCGAGGTAATTCCGCACTGGGTGAAACGGGTGCGACTTGCCGACCGACTCCACGCAGGCGTACACGACTTGCGGACCGATCTTCGCGCCGACCGATTCCATCCAAGTCGTGATGCGCATCGAATCAGCTTCGGACAGCCCAAGATTCGGGTTCTCAGCGTCGAGCTTGATTGGCGGGTTGTACGCCTCGATCCTGCCCGTCACCTCGTTGTACCACAGAACGTTTTTCCATTCTGGGTGGTCGTTGAGGTACGAGCAGATTTCCGAGTGCGTCACTTTGCGCATCTCAGTTGCCGCAGCGATGCGCCCGAACGTATACAGGTACTGATGCTGCGGGCTGCGCACGGGCCCGATCGTCGCGTCGGCATGCTCGACGGGCGCGTCGAATCCACCCAGCGTGTTGGTCCCGAGCACGCCATGGATCTCGCTGGTGGGGATGTGTCCAAGCAACTCGGTGAGTTTGGTCCACGCTGTGATCGGCGAGTCGGTCTTGAACTTCTCCCACGTGCGGTCCACAAGGCGCATTCTCTCGAACGCCTTCGTTTCGTCGTTGCCTGTGCACATGGTCAAGTCGTGCAGAACCTGCTTGACGTAGTTGCGGGAGAAGCGCAGCTTGACCAACGCGCCCGCCAGCGCTAGGTGCGCTTCTTGTCTCTTCCCAACCGGTGGCCAGCACGAAACGAGGTGGTCGACCAGCTTCTCGTGCGCTTCGACGCTCGGGTCGGGCAGTTCGTTCGAGTCGTCCGACGCTAAAACGCCGGGCGCTGCCTCGACGACTCGGTCTTTCCATTCCTCAGGGACGATGAGCCCGTCGTTGGTAGTGAACCCGTACTCATAAACCATGCCGCGCGCGGGAACGAACCAGGCCCGGCTCGCGTCCACTGCGGCGCTGCCTGCCTTGAAGGGGAGCTTCTTGCGTACAGCTTTGTGCATTTCTGCGTAAGTCTTGGCGTCCACAGCACGGGACATTGGGATGAACAGGTGCCATCGCGGCGCGTTCTTGGCTGCGCTGGGCGACGAATGCCAGAACCCAAACAACCCGAGCGCGTCGAGCGCAGCGTGGATCTGGGCGGCGTCGGGAATGGGCGCCTCGTCGATGTCAAAACCGAGAATCTCGATCGATTCCACGTTCTCAAGCTTGCGGCTGTTGCCCTTGAACGTTGCGAAGGAGAAGAGCGGAATCGCACTCTTGGTAATAGAACCGTTCTCACCGAGTTTGATGCCTTCGAGTGTTGGCTGTGAGAGGAAGTCTTCGAGATCGACGTCGTCGACCCAGCCCACGGGCTGTTTCAGGGACATGAACCGAGTAATCTGCATGGGTGCGAGAGGGTGCACCGAGTGTGCCAGATGTCTCTCTGAGGACGCTACACCGGACAATGCACCGGCCACTACACTGCACCGGCCACTACACCCCTAAGGTGTAATTGGGTGTAGTGTATATCCCCCGCCTTTTTGTGAGAAAAGACAAGAGAGACGGTACACGACACTACACGACGGTACACCGAGAGGCTCATCGGGTGTAGTGGTGAAGTGTAGTGTAGGCCTTGTAGTGGGGGGGTTCGGAATCCCCAAAAAAAAATTTCTCTCTCTCAAAAATACCCACTACACCCACCACACCACTGCACGGCCCGTCGGGGGGCGCCCCTGTGCACGGCGATAAACCACCGTGGGTGACCCTTCACACGTGAACATCGACCAGTTCCGGCTCAGATTCCCAGAGTTCAGCGAAACTCCGGACGCGATTGTGTCTGCGAATCTCGCCGACACGCTGCTTGAGTTCAGTGTCGATGTGTGGGGCGACTTGCTCGACCGGGGGCATGGAAACCTTACGGCTCACCTGCTCTCGAGCACGCCGTATGGGCAGCAAGCCAAACTCGTCGCCAAGGACGGGCAGACCACCTATATGAAGCAATACCAACGACTCCGAGCTATTGTCGGTTGTGGCGGCGTGCACGTCGCGGAAGGGCTGGAAGTCTACACCAGCTACCCGTGGCAATGACGGAGCACGCTAGGTCCAGGATGACCCCGTCTCGTGTCAGGACGACCCCATGATCAACCGCACTCTGCGATCCGCTGTCTGGTCTGACAAGCTCGCGTTCTTCGACGACGAGGCAAACCCGCGCGACATGACGTCGTGGAAGGGCCGATTCAAGATGTACGGGCCACTCGGCGCTGATTCTCCCGTGACGATCGATTCGACGTCCACCTCGATCGTCACGGTCAGCCAACCCACCATCACCTTCGAGCTTGCGGCAGGCACCGTCACCTCGGCTGGTGCGTATGTCTACAGCCTGCACTACATCGACGCTGCGGGCAAGGAGCACGTCGGCAAACGGGATACGGTGTATTTCGAGTGAGTTCGATCCTTCTCACGTCGGATGGAGACATCGACCTTAGCCGTCGAGGGCTGAGTATTACGACCGACCTGCAAACGCTAGCCGTGCAGCAGATTCGTGGCCGGCTCCTCCTGTTTCTCAGCGAATGGTTCCTCGACTCGAAGCTCGGGTTCCCGTGGATCCAGACCGTGTTCGTCAAGAACCCAGACTTGACCGCTGTGCGACTCCTCCTGCGTCAAGCCATCTTGGACGCACCTACCGTGTCGTCGATCTTGAGTGCTGACGTGAGCTTCGACCCTTTGACACGAATCTTGGGATACTCGTTCGAGGCAAAACTCGTCGACGGCGGCACGCTGGCGATCGGTGACGGTACGCCGTTCGGTTTCGGCAACCCCCCGGTTTCAGACGCGCTGGCTGCCATCATTCTTGAGATGGGCTTCTATGGCCTTGCCTCTGAGGACGGGGCGACCCTTACTGTGGAGTAGGAATGGCGACGAAAAAGATTTCAGAGTTGCCCGTGGCGATCGCGGTGTCAGGCACGGACCTTGTGCCTGTGGTAGACGGCGGTGCAACCAAGTCGTGCACCGTCGCACAGATCCAGGGCGCCCCTGCGAATACGTCGTCTTTCAGCACTGACCCCAACGGCAAGGTGCTCTCATTCGTCGAACCCACCTTCGTCACGACAAACGCGACGCCGACGAACTGCGCCACGGCCATCTACGCCATGCCAGATCTCACGCTGGCCGACATCATCGTCACCGTCGTCGGAAAGAAGGCCGCGAGCGCTGACCACTACGTCCGGGATTTCCGAGGGCGGTACACGCGCAACGGAGGCGCTCCGGTCCTGAGCGGGTCGGTCATCGCGGGTTCGAACGTGGACGCGTCGGGTACCCTCGCGACGGCAACGGCAACGCTCGTCATCTCCGGCAACAACATCGTTCCTCAGGTCACCGGCGTCGCGGCCACCAACATCACGTGGAGCGCCACGCTGCAAGTGCAGCCTGTGACGACGGCGACGTGATGCAGACCGAGATCTGGACCCCTAATCGGCGCATCGTGCGCCCACCTGCCCTGCGGTGCGATCCGTTCGGCATGGGTCTGGCGTTCGGCAGACCTCCGAAGATCCTCGGCGGCGCGCCTCCTGCGTTTACACCTGGGTCTCTGGCAGGGCTACAGCTCTGGCTACGCGCGGACCTCGGCGTCACCGGCAGCCCCGTAAGCGCGTGGGCAGACCAGAGCGGTGTCGGCGACGCGAACCGTAACGCTGCACAGGTGACGGCCGGGCGTAGGCCCGCGTTCAACGCGTCCAATGCATCATACAACAATCAACCGACGGTCGATTTCACCGCGGCATCGCTGCACTACCTCATCACCGGTACGTGGTCAGTAGCTCTGGCCCAGCCGGCAACATGGATCATCGTCGGGCACGATCCGAGCGCGACCACAGATGTAGTGATCGACGGCATTGGGGCAGGAAATCGGCACCTCGTCGATCGCGTCGACGCTGCGAACGTTGGCATGTACGGCGGAAGCATCGTCGTAAGTGGTGCCGGCAACTGGCAATCGAAAGGCTGCGTACTGGCCGAGTTCAACGGAGCGACCAGCAAACTGTTTTTTAACAATTTCACGACCGCTACCGCGACTGGGAGCGCGGGCGCCGTGAGTCTTACGGGATTGACGATCGGAGCGGTACAGGGGGCCGGCGCTTACTTTTGGAATGGTCCGATCGCGGAGATCATCGCCGTGAGTGGGCTCGTTTCGACTGGCGACAAGGCTTCGCTGAAGGCGTACCTGAACGCGCGCTATGCAACGAGCATCGTCTGATGGGAGAGAAAATGAACTGGGACGATATCACCACCGCGACCTCCGTCGAAGCAGCGACGATGATGAACGCTACCGCCGCCGAGGCGGCAATCGAATGAGCGATCTGGATCCGATTCTGCGCGCGTACCTCGA
>JANXQG010000173.1 GCA_025356915.1 Planctomycetota bacterium
TACTTGCCGAGTGTTACTTGCAGCTCTCGGACATTGAGAAGGCCGAAGAGGCGTACCGCAGAATTAACAAACTTGAGCCGTACGATGAATTGGTGAAGGAGAAATTGGTGAATTTGGCGAAGGCGTGATGATGGCCCTCGCCCCCGGCCTCCTCTCCCGTGTGCGGGAGAGGGGAGTTTTTCTCAGGCGAGTCCATTGACGTCTCGCATACATCCCTCATCCCTTGCTCCGCGGTCACCAGTGCCAGCGGCGCATGCACGACCTCGATCCACGCTGCCCGCGGCGACAACTTTGCCACGCGATTGCGGATTGCTTCTCGTTGCTCTGCCGTCAGCAGATCGGCTCGCGACAAGGCGACGACATTCGCTCGGGCCAGCCCTTCAACCGGTTCGCGGAGCGTGCCACGGGGAAAGACGTGCCCATAGCCCAGCGGCTCCAACGCATCCAAGAGCACGATATCCAGGTCGCGAGCGATGCGGCGATGTTGGAAGGCATCATCCAGCACGAGTACCTGGCATTCGTACTCCTCAATCGCCCGCCGGGCAGCGGCCACGCGATCCGGGTTCTGCACGTGTGGTACGCCCGGCAGCTTCCACGCCAACTCCAGGGCTTCGTCGTTCGGTCCGTCATGGGCGCCGTATCCGCGGCTGATGATTCCAACTATTTTACCTTGCGCGAGGAACTGGCGGACGATCCATTCCACCATCGGCGTCTTGCCCGTACCGCCTAGTGTGAGGTTGCCGACGCTGATCGTGGGCACATCGACGCGGTACACGGCACTCAACCCGCGATCGTAGCCCCGATTCCGCCAGCCGACGGCCCAACTATACGGCACTTCTGCGGCTGCAAGAGTACCTCTCAGTGCTGCCGCCATGGCTCCGCGCCGTCGGCCGCTTACCAGGTCGCGGAAACCCGTAGGAGAAAAGAAGGCAGAGGTTTTTGCGTTACGAGTTTCGTTCATCCCTTATCACTGAGCTGGTGCGCGGAGGGGGTTCTGATCGCGGTCGGAAAGGCAATATACACCAGATAGGCCGGATCGAGCAATGCGATGCAACGAGTTGATTCCGGGAAAAATAACAACCACCCGCCAAGACGTCAAAACTGCTGTAGGTCAGGCTTTCCAGCCTGACAGTGAACCGGGCAACGTCAGGCTAGAAAGCCTGACCTACTTCATATTCTGGCGGGTGGTTGAAAAATGAGCAACATCATTTGCCACCCCCTAAGGATGGGTGTTTGCGAATAAGGCTGATCTTGCGTGAATCGCCAAAACCGCTTATCTTCAGCCTGAAAATGTCGTTCCTTGGTGTTGCGGTCTATTTGTTCCGAGGGTGTTTTTTTCCGTATCCCCTCTTTTAACTCGGAGCAAGACAGGGGGGTATAGCTATCGAGATGGTTCAAAACCGAAAACTACTCGCTTCTTTTCTGGCGATCCTTGTCGCGGTTGGTGCCATGGATGGGGTCCGATGCGTCGGCAAGTATGCCTACCGTCTTTATCTGCGTCACCCATTCGAGCCAAACGCTTCACCCCAAGTGGTCTACGGCAACGGTTCTACCCGGCTCGTCCAATCGATCGGTTACCACATCTCGCTCCGCGAGATGCATTCCATCTCGCGGAGCGAGATGAGTACGTTCCGAAAACCCGACACTTATTGATTCGCCGGTCCTTACCGCTGTTTTGGACGTGTTCGCGAACGCACCATTATCTTGCCCCCCCCTACGGAGAGAAATACGGGCTAGCAGTGACAGCAGTTCGCCACGTTACGATCAATGCCTGATATGCTCACGGGCACGGGATTGCTCTTGCGTGATTC
>JANXQG010000329.1 GCA_025356915.1 Planctomycetota bacterium
CGATTCAGAGGCTGGAATGGATCGGCCTTGGCGGCCTTGCCGTTGAACCAAGTCTGGTCGAGTTGCGTCGACTCCGATGCGCCGATGACGTGCCAACTGCCGTCCCAGACCTCAGCCCAAGTGTGGTTGCCGCTGCTGTCAGTCCAGAGCGGCGTGCCGACTAGCCGCGCCGGAATGGCCACTGCTCGCAAGGCGTCGACCACCAACACCGAAAGGCCCGTGCAGGAAGCAAACTTGGCCTTTGCGGACTCGTAAGGACTTTGGTCGGGCTTGGGGCGTTTGGTCGCGCTATAGCGAACATCGAGTTGTCGGAATGCCTCCTTGTTAAGGACCAGGGCAGCCTCGCCCGGCGTCTTGCACTTCTTGGCGATGGGCAGGAATCGTTCGTAGAAATCTTTCCGCCAGTCATCGCGGCGTTCGTTGATACTAGCGTAGGGAAGCACGTCATTGAGAAAAAGCTCATCGGGCAACTCGGCGCCCCAGGGAACCTCCGCGCGAGCCTGATAGGCAAGCCGTACGTTGGTGAGCAGGAAGTCCTTGGAGAGCGATTCGAGATCCTTCAGCGGCATATTGGCGATCAGGAATGCAAGCCCTTTTCGCTGATTTTGCGGGACGGTTTTGAGGGCCTCGATGAGTTGATTGCGGTTTGTGCCCGCAGCGTTGAGTTGCTCCGTGACGGTATCGCGGCCCTCACCCCCGGCCCCTCTCCCGAGTACGGGCGAGGGGAGATCGCGGCCCACACCACGCCCCACGCCCCACGACCCACGACCCACTCCCCAGTTGAGTTGCTCCGTGACGGCATCGCGGTCCTCACCCCCGGCCCCTCTCTCGAGTACGGGCGAGGGGAGTCGGTTGCCCCCGTCCCCCGTTCCCTCTTCTCTAATCCCCAATCCCCAATCCCTTCCTCCTCCTCGCTTCCCGCCCTCACCCTCTGTCCCTCGGTCGACTTTCTTTGCAGTGAAAACAACCTCGCAGGTTTTGCCTTGGACGAGGTTCCCCGGCTCCATGACGATGATGAACTTGCTCGTCACCAGTGGTTTCAGTTCTTGCCCCCTGACGATTTGGATATCCTTGACGCGATGCGGCAGCATCATGGCCGGCGGACGACCAGGCGAGCAATCCGCGTCGGCCGTCAAGGCGAACGTATAGCGGTCGCCTTCGACGGAGAGATTTTGGGTGAAGTGGGCCGGCCGCGGCGCCAGACGCGCCTCCCAGGCCGGGTCGCCGTAGAATGCCACGGTATCGCGGTCCCAGTGAAGTCCCAAGTTGTCTTTCAGATCCGGTTCGTCCTTGGTATAGCCGAGCTGGGCCGCCAAGCGGCCCATGAGCCGGGGGTCGGTCTCAATGTTCCACTGGTTGAAGTCGACGTTTACCGTTTTGGGAAAGCGGGTTTGCAATTGGTACACGATCGACTGGTTGTTGAAGTAGAACGCCTCACTGAGCGTGTAGCGGCCTGGTTCGCTGAAGAAATAATCGCGCGTGCCCCAACCACCGCGTCCATACCACGTGGAAACCACGTAGCCGATCATCTGGTCGGCACCGCCGGAGCCGAGCCACGCCAGAGCCATCGACTGCTTGTCGTGGATTAACCCCATCAGGCAATTCCCCGAGGGGAGATAGACCTTGGGATTAAGCGAACGCAGGGGATACCCTTTGCCCGACCGATCGACGCCATAGAGCACGCCATCCTTGCAGCGGAATTGTCCGCGCTGGTGCGGCGGAAAGCCAATCTGCCAATCGCGCCAGGTGGCATGGCCGGAAGTCAAAAACAACTGCGGCTTGTACTGCTCGAAGAAATCGACGATCGGTTTGGCTGCATCGGCGAAGCCATGCTTGGTCTCCGCTTTGCCGCCCTTGGGCTTTTCGGTGTATTGGTCGTCCGAACCCTCATTGAACCAAAAACCCTCATCGAAGAGTTCCAGGTTGATACCCGTGCCGGCGGCGGCGCGACGGATCTCCAGCGGTTGGCTGTTGCTGGCGATCCGCAAGGCATCGGCCGCGCTATAGCCGGTGAGGATGCCCCAGAGGACGTCGGTGTAGGGGTCGTCGTCCAGCTTCCGCGTGAGCCGATGGACCTTGACCACGAACTCTCGGCCTGCCTCTTCAGGCTGGGCGACAAAGCAGGCATAGCGGGGAAACAGCTTCTGCAACGGATCGAGCGCCTCATTGACATCGGCAGAATACTCGATCACTTGTGCATGATACTTTTCTGAGTATTTCTTAACCAGCGAGTCAACGACTTTATTCCATTGAGGATCGCCATGGGTTTGTTTCGAGACGACAACCGCATAGTCGCATGGCGGGGCGGCCTCGGCGCGGGCCAACGGCAGAGCGAGCAGTAAGATTGATATAATCATCAGGCGAGAGGGAGGGTAGCGCATTACCATCAACCGCCAAGCCCAAAACGCCAACAGCGTGGCAATCGCCAACAACACGGCGGCCGTCGTCTGGTGGGCCGTCGTCAAGATCGCATGGACCGCAGGGCGTAGGGCATTGACCTGGACTTGCAACTGCTCTGCGGTAGGTGAAGCCGTGGCTGGCGGCGTACGAAACACCAGCGATATTCCGCCCAGGAGGAGTTGCAAGATGACCACGCCCATCAAGGCCAAACCCCCGCGGGCAAAGACGGCGATCTGCGGATAAAGTCCCCACAACCGCACGCCCACCAAGATTGCCAGCACGGCCACGAGCATCGCCGCAGAGAGATGAATCATCAGGCCGACGTCCATCTGCCGCACAAGAGTTCCCAAAAGCGTCTGCCCAAGGATGGCCAGCACGAGCAGTGTCGCAAGGAACCCGTCGGTTCCATTGGGCCAAGCCGCGCCATCGCTCGTGTTGCAGGGAGCGGGAAGTGGGGGGCGAGAGGCAAGCAACACGGTCACTCCGATTATCCCGGCTAGGATCATGTGGGCGAAGAAACCATGCACAACGGCCAGGTGTGTGCTGTTGTCGGTCACGCGGAGCCCGCCCAGGACGCCTTGCAGCAGGACGCAGATGCCGACGATCCAAATCAAAACCAGTGCCCCGATCGATCGGCGCTGGATCGAAAGCAAGACCGCCAGTGTCAGTGTTGTTAGCCCAACGAGCGAGCCAAGCAAGCGGTGGGCGTGCTCGTAAAAGACCCCGCCGGTCATCTTGGCGAAGGGATAAAAGAACATGTTGGAACCAAAAGAATTTGGCCAGTCTGGTACAGCCATGCCGGCGCGAAAGCCGGTCACCAGCCCGCCAATGGATATCAACAACAGCGTTGCCAAGCAGGCCGTCCAGGCGAAGACGAGGAGCCAATCGGGTACACTCACCCCCGGCCCCTCTCCCGAGTACGGGCGAGGGGAGTTCAAGGCGGTCCCCGTAGCGGCCCCGGCAGATGCCAGTGCCAGGCAGACAACGAAGTAGCCAGGCACCCAGAGTCCTGCCTGCGGCACCAGTTGGCCGGTGTTCGGTTCGGCCAGAGTGCTGCTGAGGATCAGCAAATTGAGCAGGGCAACGATCAGACCCAGTCCGAGCCCGCCGCGGACACCCCGAGGGGTCTTTTGGCCCACGATCCAGCCGCCGACCACCAGGCAAACGAGCATCAAACTGACGAAAACCAGCGGTGGAACACCGATCAGCGGCATGTGACCAACGTATCCAACGGCCCACATGGCTACGGTCGTACCAAAACCAATGGCCAGCAAATCACTCAAACCGGTTGCATGTTCCCCATCCAGGGATTGGACACTCATGTTCGCCTCACGTATTATAAGATCATTGTCAGAATTATAGCGTAATCCCCCACCGTGATGCAATTCAAGCAATATCTCGAACTGGCCAAAATCCGACTGACAGCCATGGTATTGGTCACAACCGCAGTTGGGTTTATTCTCGGCTCGCCGGGACCGGTGGTCTACGTCCGTTTGTTTTGGACGATTTTGGGCACCGGGTTGGCCGCTGCCGGGGCCAGCACGATGAACCAGCTTTTGGAAATCCGTCGCGATGCCCTGATGCAGCGGACTCGCAATCGGCCGCTGCCCACTGGGCAGATCTCGGCGTTGGCGGCCCTACTGTTCGCCCTGGGCACTTCCGCGGCAGGGGTGGGAATTCTTAACGAGTTGGTCAATCCGCTGACCGCCCTGTTGGGGCTAGCCAATATCGTCATCTATTCGCTTATCTATACGCCGCTGAAACCACGGACTTCGCTCTGTACGCTGGTGGGGGCAATCTGCGGAGCTCTGCCACCCATCATGGGCTGGACGGGGGCTGCCAACAGCATCTCGTTGGGTGCGTTGCTTCTGGGCACGATTTTGTTCCTCTGGCAGATTCCCCACTTCCTGGCCCTGGTTTGGCTTTACCGCGATGACTATGCCAAGGCCGGATTTCGCATGTTGCCGCTGATCGATCCCCGTGGGCATCTTACCTGCCTGATGATCGTACTCTACTCGCTGGCCCTGCTTCCCCTGGGGCTTGCGGTGACGTTTTCGGGGCTGGCTGGATATCTGTTCGGCGCGGTGTCTCTGCTGCTGGGGTTGGGATGGTTCCTGCTGGCCGTAGAACTTCGTCGTGTGAATACGCCTCAGAACGCCCGCCGGGTTTTCCTAGCCAGTCTTGCCTATCTGCCGCTGTTGATGCTGTTCTTGGTACTCGACAGCCATCCCCGGACGGTGGCTGGATCGCCAAA
>JANXQG010000349.1 GCA_025356915.1 Planctomycetota bacterium
CTATGATCGGTTGATTCCCCGCAGCGGGGTTTTGTCTCGAAATATTTTTCCGAAGTCGAAGCCTGTCATGCCTTCCGCCGATCAGTTCCTGCAACTCCTGGAAGAAAAAGATCTTGTTTCCGCCGCGGTCTTGCAGGCCGCCCGACGTGAAATACAAGGGTCATCGCCTCCGCACGACGCTGTCCATCTCTCCCTGTGGCTCGTCCAAGGCCAACATATCACCGCTTCCCAGGCCGAACGACTCCTGGCCGCTGTAGCCGAGAAAGCGAAGGTTCCTGAGCCAAAACCGCCCATACCAAATACATTCCAGCCGAAATCTCCCGAACTGCAACGTCCAACCGATCAGGCTGGAAAGCCTGACCTACGAACCGATCAGGCTGGAAATCCAGACGTACACGCGTTCCAGCCGAAGTTTCCCAAACCGCAACGTCTCGCGACAGCCCCCGTGGATGACCTGGATCTTGCCCCGCTGGCGGAAGAAGTGGCAAGCAAAGCGGGGAAGACGAATCCTGCCAAGGCCAGTTCTGCACCGCAGGACTCCCGTGCGACAAGTTCTCAAACAAGCTCGCCAGCCGAAATCCAAGGCAAGAAAAGTTCCGCGACCGCAAAAATCAGCGGGGAACTGGAATCGCTGGAAGATACGATGAAAGGGCCGTTGGATGCCTTGATCGAAAGCGAGGCCCTGCAATCCACGGGGTTTGACGACCCGACGGCCGAAATGCAACTCAATCCGGCTGTTCCGAAGAAATTCAAGCTCCGCCGCTTCCTGAAAAACCTCTTTCGGCGCAATAAGAATAAGTCGAACATCGTGCGGATCAAGGCAGCGGACCCTAGGCAGGTCAAGCTGGTATTGATGAGTTGGGGTGTGGCGGTATTTGCCTTATTTGCCGTGCTGACCGCCTTTTGGGCCTTCTCTTCGCCGGGTTCGGCGGAACTTCGGCAGGAAGCCGAGGAGGCGGTGATGGCAGAAGACTATCGAAAGGCCATCGGAGTCTACGATAAATTTCTGAAGCACTATCCCGGCACCAACGATATCCGCTTACTGAGAAGCCTTGCGGAGCTTCGATTGGCGGAGAAGGAGGCAACTGCCGCGGGCGACTGGACAGCGGCAGTTGAAGTTGCCAAAACGCAGGTCAAGTCCCTGCCCAAGGACAAGGAGCGCATCGATTCCGACGTCCTACAAAAGTTTGGTATTACGTTGGCGAAAATCGGCGAAGGTCTAGCCCAACAGGTACAGGCCCATCCCGACAAGGATTCGGTCGGTCGCCTGCAATCGGTCGTCAAAACACTGGAAGAGAATATCCCCGAAATCAACCGGCCCACCAAAATGCTCGATGAAATGAAAGGCATTCTCCAGCATGGCATACAGGAAGTGGCGATCCGGCAGGAACTCGATCGGACCGTGGAAGCAATCCGTGATTCCGCCAAAGCAGTCGAAGTCCAGGCGGCCTACACAGCCTATCACGATTTCGTCCAATCGAATCCCGAACGGACCGATGATGTCCGACTGATTGATGCCATGAAGCAGGTCTCGGCCGTTCAACAAAAGGAAATCAAGCTCGTACAGAAGTTGTTGCCAGCGGCACGCCAAGAACGGCCGTCGGGCATGTTGGCGGCAATGCCGCTGGCCGTTCAGCCCGTGAAAGGCGAATTGGCCGAAGGCCGGGGAAAACTGTTCTTCGTGGTCGAGCAAGGGACCGCCTACGGGCTTAATGCCGCCACGGGCAAGACCTTGTGGCGGCGATTCGTGGCCTTGGATCCGAAGCTTCCCGCCGTCACTGCGATGCCGATCACCGGCCCGACCACGAGCGATGTCGTACTGTGCGATCCCGTACATCAGGAACTGCTCCGTGTCCAAGGTGCGACGGGTGAGCTACTCTGGCGACTGGTCATCGGACAGCCGATCATTGCCGAGCCGGTGCAGGCGGGCAAGTGGTTGTTGCTGCTGACGAAAGACCAGCGTCTACTTCTGATCGACCCGGCGACGGGTGACTCGCCGCGCTATTTTCAGTTGCCGCAAGCCGTTCGGCTACCGCCGGTGGTCGACGCCGTCCACCGCCTGATTTTTCTCGTGGCCGAGCATTCAAACCTCATCGTGCTAAGCATGGATCAACTGGATGGGGGGCAAGTGGATAAAGGCCAACTGGACATGGGCCAATGCCGACAGGTCTTTCATGTGGGACATGAGACCGGAAAAATCGCCGCGTCGCCAGCGATCGTGGGCGACTTCCTTCTGCTGCCGGTCAACGATGCGCCCAGCGACGCCAAGATCTGTCTGTTCTCCATTTTCCAAGACAAGGAAGGCGAACCGCTGATGCCCATGCAGACGATTCGGTTGGCGGGCTATATTGACATCGCGCCGGTGGCCTTTGGACGTGGTGCCGCAGTTGTCACGGCGCAGGGGAGCTTGTTCGTCCTGGATCAAAATAAGGCTGGCAATAAGTTGCCTTTCCAAGTTGTCGCTTCCAAACCGGTGTCGCTGGAGGAAAAGGCGACCCATTACGCACTTTCCGCCAGCCGCAGCTTCTGGGTGGCCGATAGGCATTTGACGCGCTATGCCGTTCATGCCGATGAGCAGCGAAAAGTGCGAATTGTGCCGGAGGCGACCATCTTGCTGGGCATGGAATTCGTTCGACCCCCGCGGATCGACGGCGGCACGATGTTCCAGGTGCTCCAGAAGTCCGGCATGCCCGGCGTGACGGTTTCGGCCTTCAGCCTTGAGAAGAAGGAGGCCGTGTGGCAAACCTGGCTCGCCGCGCCGTTGGTGAGCGAGCCGACGCTTGGTGCCGGCAAGCTCACTGCGGTGACGAAAAGCGGAGGCATATTCCGTGCGCCGCTGGATGGGTTGAAGCCCTTGGAAAAGCCCTGGGAACCGGTCCTCACGATCGATTCGAGCCAATTGATGAAGCCGCTCTCCTCGCTGTTGCCGCTGCCGGGCGAAATGTGCGCCTTGACCAGTGGCGGAGACACGACGCAAATCGTGATCTACGATCCGAAAGAGCAAGATAAACAACTCCGCAATGTTTTTAGTCCCAAAAAAATGTCCATGGGGCCAGGAGCCTTTGCCGGCAGTCTACTGACGCCATGTGTCAACGGCCAAGTTTTTTTATTGGATCCGGAAGCGCGCGGCGAGATGGCCAAACCCTTGGAGCCCGCAGTCAAGGGTGTCGGCAGTTGGAATTGGCGGACTCCAATAGCCGTGGACGATAAGCTGGCCGTGTTATGTGATGGCGATAGTCGGTTGATGGTGATCAACATCAGCACGGATACCGAGAAGGCCCTGGGCGAAGTCGCGTCGGCAACAACGAAAAACGGCTTGGTCTCGCCGATCGCCGTCTTGGGTAATAGCGTTTATGTCGTTGATTCGACCAACAAGCTGCTGAGTTTTGAATTGCCGAATCTTTCCCAGGGCAAGTCGCAGGTTCTAGGATCGCGTTGCGTCTGGGGGCCACAGCGAGTAGGCAAGTTAGTACTCGTGGCCACCGAAAAGGGCTCTTTGCCGACCGAGCCGGGCCGCTTGTACGCCATCAACGAACAGCAACAGGTGGTCTGGCAGTCGATCTTGGGCCATGGCCCACTGGCCGGCACGCCGCATCTTTCCGGTGATGAGATATTTCTATCCGCTCGTACCGGCATGGTCTGGCGGATCTCGGCGGCCGACGGCAAAGAGCTTGGTAAGGTCGATGCCGGCTGTCTCTTGGGCACCGGTCCGCTGGTCGTCGGCTCGCGAGTGATTGTCGGCGGCCACGAGGGAAGCTTGCTGGAACTGAAGAAGCCGTAGGTTACTCTGGCACGACGGCCACGAGTTCACGGCAGACGGCCTCGAAGTGGGCGGCGGATAGCGTTTGCTGCTCCTCGGCAAAGCCGACGAGCAATGCCAGATCGCAAAGGCGGTTGATCTGTCGCGCAATGCCGCGAGTCAACTCAAACAGCGTGGGCACGGCTTCGGCCACAACAATCGGCTGCGTGGCACCGGCCACCGCCAAACGATGGGCCGCGTACTGGCCCGTCTCGCTGGTCGTGAAGGGACGCAAGAGGCATTTGACACCCAATCGCTCCTCCAATTGCGGCGTGCGATCTAAAAGCGGTAAAATGCCGGGCTGACCAACGAGCAGTAGCGTTATGCCGCTCTTGCCATCGGGGCCGAAGTTCAACAGCATCCGGAGCGTTTCCAGCATCTGGCTGTCTTCCAGAAGGTGGGCTTCGTCAATGACAACCACCGCGTGCCTCCCTTTTTCGACGTTTTTCCGCAAGGCCCCTTGGATCCGCCGAATGTTTTCATGTACCGCGATACCGGTGTTGCCACCGCCGTCGAACTCATCGGCCAGATAGGCCAGCAGTTCGGCCGGCTCCATCTGCGGATAGACCAGGTGGATGAAAGGCGTATGGATCTCACCCAATGCTTCGCGGAGCATGGAAAGAATGAATGTTTTGCCTGTGCCGGCTGCGCCGGACAGCAGGACGCCGCCCCGACGGTTTTCCACGGCATAGCGCAGCTTCAGTAAAGCTGCCTGGTGCGTTTCGGCGGGGAAATAGAACTGCGGATCGGCGGTATTCTCAAACGGCTTCTGGTCAAGTTGCCAATACGATTCATACATGCTGAATTACCCGGCGACAAAGTTCTGGATGGTTCCCACATAACGCAAGTTTGAAGTGGCCAGACGCTGGCGAACCTCAGCCAACCGATTGGGAGTCGTGACGCGAACATTTTGCACGAGAATCACGGCATCCATTCGTGCGGCCGCGCCGTACGAAAAAGTGTCTTCGTCCTCGACCTGGTCCAGCGAACCGAGATCGACGAGGACAATGTCGAATTCTCGGGCGAGAATGTCGAAGCTGGCTGCGATTTGCGATTGCTCGATCGTGCTTGTCGATGGCTCGCGGACCGGCAAAATCGCCAGGCCGTCCGCGAGCGATTCAATCACGACTTCTTCCAGCGGCAGGCCGCCGCCGAGGGTCTCTTCCCAGCCGATTTGCGGCAACAGCCCTAGGCTTTGTGCCAATTGAGGGTTGTTCCAGTTGGCGTCCACCAGGACGACTTTCCGGCCTTGGCTAAGGAGCTTTCGAGCGGCGGCCAGTAAGAGCGTGGTGACGCCTTCGCCACTGGCGCAGCTCGCCAAGCCCAGGACATTGTTACCCGACGCGCAGAGCGACAGCAGGCTGTCGGTCATCTGTTGGATGGCCGCTGGAGCCGTGGTCTGCAATCGGCTGAAAATGCTCGGCCAAACCACGCGGTCTACTTGCAGCAGCGGACGCCACGGAGTCTCATCCGGCCCCCGAGAGATCATAACGGTGCGTGCGGGTGGCGATATTGGCGCAGCGGTCGCGCAGGTCGGTGTGGAGGTGGCTTTGCCGATCTCGGCCGACGACGGGGTTTCAAGAGTGACCGTTGTCGCTCGAAAAGCCTGATCCAACAAAGCCGCGATCGACGGGCCGACCGGAGCACCGGTTGGTTTGGCGGCAGTTGGCTGCAAACCACCCTCACCCCCTGTCCCTCTCCCGGATGGAGAGGGGAGCTTTTCCGGGGGTTGCGCAGACGGAGTTGCCGACGTGGCGGCCAACTCGGCCAGGGCCTGGGAAAGCGGCACTGTGGGACTCTCCCTGACATGCGGTGCTGCCAGCGGCGATTCCACAACAGCACTACCCGGTCGCAACGAGGGGCGGTCAAATGCCTTAATTATTGCTCGATCCAGCGCGGTCATAGCTCGTCCTGACAGGAGGTGTGGAAATCGTACCTTCAAACCGAGCAACGCCCGGCTCCGAGATTTGCGGGTCACGATAGGTGGATGGGCCTGGCACGCCCGACGGCATCAACGGGCTGCCTGGACCCGCAGCCGGTGAATAGGCTCTGCTGCCGTTGTCGTAGCGGGTGTCGCGAGGATCTCCGCTGGGCGGAACGTCGCGACGGAGCGACGCGGTCTCAGTGGGATTCCCACGGTAGTCATACCGTGTGTCGTAACTACGGTCTTGGGCTGCCGGATTATTGCGCTGGTCGGCCTGTAAGTTCCGCGGATCCACGGGACGGTCGAAGCCGCGATTGTCGGCACGATTGTCGGGCGGATTTGCGTTGCCAACAGGTGGATTCATATTCGACAGTTGTGGAGGCGTTGCGGCAGGCACCGAAGCGACCGAGGGTCGCGGTTGCGACCAAGCCGGATCGGTCAGGGCGGTCGGCCGAGTATCGCTAACCTGTGGCGGTTGAGGCGAAAGGATAGATGGAGCGGATGCGGTTGGCAGTGGAACCGCCTTAGTCGCCGGGACTGTTGGCGGAGCTGGCCATGTCGGTGCGGTCGTCTGCGTGGTGTCGCGGGCGGTGGCTGCGGAACCGGACCATGCGGGAAGATCTGTAACTACTCGACTGGGCCGACTGACCTTGCCAAAGACGAACGGTAGGATCGCCCCGACCACGAGTCCAAGCCCTACGCCAAAAACCAGCTTGATCGATAGCGACTGGCTAATGATGCGGCTGCTTGGCTTTTCCAGCACCTTTGGCATGGACTTTGAGTCAAGATCGGGGATTTGTGCAAGAAGGAGACCTTCGTCCTGGAATAAGTCTTGGGTAGGGCGATGGGCAGAGCCACAGGACGTTGACTTTTGGGCAACTCGAGTGTCGATTGCCGAGCCATTTTTGCCGTTTGTGGTGGACATCAGGGTGACCTTTGAATGCGGGAAAGCGAGTAAATTGCACACGACGCGTGCGACAGATTCTCCGACCTGCCGGATGTTATCGGTTCGGATAGTAACGATCTTGAGGATTACCGGAAGTTTGCCGAGTTCACAGAATGGATAAAATAAGCAGACTACAGTAGATGTGCGATTTATGGGATTGACACGGCAATTTCTTTCGCTAGGATGGAGATTTTCCAACTTTAGACAGGTTGAATACCTGTCCTACTTACAAGAAAAGGATCTCACCATGCGACGTTTCTTATTGATTGTGGCTCTAACGGGCCTGTCCCTTCTTGCCTGGAATTCCCAGGTTCGCGCAGAAGAGGCATCTACGAAAATCAGGGTCTTGCTGATCACCGGCGACGATGTGGACGCACATCCCTGGAAAGAGACGACGGCGGCGGTCCGCAAGATTCTCGTGGATAGCGGCAAGTTTTACGTAACGGTGTCCGAGGATCTCGAACCACTGGAATCGGCCGAGAAATTGCATACCTACGACGTTGTGGTGCTGAACCGCTTCAATCGCACGGCCCCTTTGAGCGATGCGGCACAAAAGAACCTCTTGGATTTTGTCCGTGGCGGCAAGGGGTTTTTCGTGCAGCACCTGGCCAGCGCGTCGTTTCCCAAGTGGAACGAGTTTGGAAAACTGTGTGGGCGACATTGGGTGATGGGCAAGTCGGGCCATGGGCCGCGTAATGTTTTTTCCGCCAAGATCGCCGACGAGAAGCATCCGATCACCGCAGGTCTAAAAGATTTTCAGGTCGACGACGAGTTGTACGCCAAACTTCAAGGTGTGGAACCGATCCATGTACTGGTCGAGACCTATTCCGACTGGAGCAAGAAAACCGAACCCCTGGTCTTCTGGTTGCCGTACGGCCAAGGCCGAGTGGTTCACAACGCATTTGGTCATGACGCCAAAGCCCTTTACACGCCCGAGGTGGCCACGATCATCGCCCGGGGAGTCGAGTGGTCTGCCACGGGCAAGGTTGCCAAGTAGCTTCTGTTGCGGAAAGTTTTAACGGCAAGCGTAGGGTGGGACGAGCGCAGCGAGTTTCACCCATTACTTTTCCGCAACAGAAACTAAGTAATGGCACCCGTGGCTAAATCTCCTCAGGTTTTTTCCAATCTGCCAGAAACTTCAAACCGGTCGTCCAGGACGATTCCCGGGGCCTACTTGGCGTTGGGGTTATTGCTGGCCATGAACCTCTTCAACTACATCGACCGCCAAGTATTGGCGGCGGTGGAGCCGGAGATTCGTGCGGCGTTTTTCCCTGGGCAAGATCCGGACGGCCCCGAGGCGAAGACCTATTCAGGATATCTGGCTTCGGCGTTCCTAATTTCCTACATGCTCACCGCGCCGCTGTTTGGGGCCTTGGCCCAGCGTTTTCCGCGTTGGAAACTGATTGCGGTGGGCGTGATCTTATGGAGCCTAGCCACGGGGGCGGGCGGGCTGGCCGCCGGCTTCATCACGTTGCTGCTGACGCGATGCTTTGTGGGCGTGGGTGAAGGGGCCTATGGGCCGCTGGCACCGACGATTCTCTCCGATTGTTTTCCCGTGTCCAAACGGGGAAAAATTCTCTCCCTGTTTTACGCGGCAATGCCCGTGGGTGCCGCGATGGGCTATGCCCTGGGCGATTTTGTAAAGAAGCTGGATTCGGATCCAGCCCACCAGAGTTGGCGCTGGGCGTTCTTTGTCGTTGTCGTTCCTGGGCTGATCTTGGGGATCTTGTCGCTCTCGATGCGCGAGTCGCCTACGGGCGCGGCGGACGCGGTCTCCACGCGACGACGGATGACCTGGCGCGATTGCCGCTTCCTGCTCCGAACGCCCTCATTCGTACTCAATACCCTGGGAATGACGGCGATGTCGTTCGGCATGGGTGCCTTGGCCTGGTGGATTCCGGACTACTTAGAAGTTAACAAGGTTCCCGATCTGTTTGGCCTCGGGGCGCGGACCGTCTTCGGTATCATCACGGCCCTGGCCGGTCTCGGGGGGACCGTGACCGGCGGACTGATCGGTGACCGGCTGCGCGTGCGTTTGCCGGGTTCGTATTTCCTGGTCTCTGGGGCGGGACTGCTCCTTAGTGCGCCTTGCGTGTTGCTGTTTCTGTACGCGCCATTTCCCTGGGCATGGTGCATGATCTTTGCAGCCGTCTTTTTCATGTTCGTCAATACCGGACCGACGAATACGATCCTGGCCAATGTGGTCCATCCGGTAATGCGGCCGGCCGGATTTGCCTTGAATATCTTCGTGATTCACGCGCTGGGCGACGTGATCTCGCCGCCGATCATCGGCAGGGTGTCGGGCTACTGGGGTACTCGGGTTGGCTTTACCGTTGTCTCGGTATTTCTTGCCATCGGCGGTCTGCTCTGGCTGTCGGGTGCGCGGCATCTTCAGCACGATACCGAAATCGCGCCGCAACGGATCGCGTAGCGGAATAAAATGGGGATTTAGTGTCAATCGGAGGGGGTCGCGCGAATTCGTCTTTACTTGCTCACGGGAAATCGGGTATGAACTCGTTTTACAATAACTTATTGTAGACTCACTTTCGGACCAATCCACCTCCGAATGTTTCCCGAGTGGAAAAAGGAGCCGGGTAATTGAAGTTGCGAGGCAATTTAGGAGAACTGCAAAGTCCGGGGTCTGGTCCATTTTCGGCCGAAACGCATGAAATTTACCCCAGATCCTCGCCCGAAAACATGGACATGACCCCTTCGCGTTGGACTTTGCAATTCTCCTGCGAGGCAATTCCGGTGATTGGATTTCCGCGCCCGATCCCGCTATACTGTGGCGGTCGTGTTGAGGCCACAAAGGCAGGAAGCCTATGACTCGATCGGATAGTACGAAAAACGGTGCAGATGTCGCCGCCAGGACAATCAAAACTTGGTTGTGTCCCCGGCAGGCCGATCACGACCTTTCCCTCGTGATCCCAGCCTATAACGAAGAAAACCGCCTGCCGTGGACGCTGGCTGAGTTGCGACGGTTTCTCGACGCTTCGGGCATGGATTACCGCGTTCTCGTGGCCGATGACGGCAGTACTGACCGGACGGCGACTCTCGCTGACGCCGTTGGCCCGCGATTCTCAACCATCTCGCTGCCGCAGAATCGCGGCAAAGGCGCGGCCCTGCGAAATGCCATGCTCCGCGCCAGCGGCAAGGTATTGGCTTTCACCGATGCCGATCTGCCGTTTGAACTGGACTCACTTCGGCAAGCATACGACCTCGTTCAGAACGCAAAGTGCGAGGTCGTCTTCGGTGCTCGCGACATGGCCCAATCGACCTGTCGGGCCAATCGCAAGCTGTCGCGCACGGCCGCCACCTGGCTCTTTCGCGAGGTGGTCAAGCGACTGGTCTCGCGCGAAGTTACCGATACGCAGTGCGGGCTGAAGGCATTTAGCCTACGGGCAGCACACGAGATTTTTTCTCGACTGACGCTGGACGGCTTTTCGTTCGATGCGGAAGTCGTGTTTCTCACGCAGCGGTTGGGATTGAAGTTTCAGCGCATCCCTGTCAACCTCGTGCGAGAGTACGGTTCAACACTTTCGTTGTGGCGGCATACCATTCCGATGCTCCGCGATATCGTGGGGTTGTGGTGGCGCAACCGTCAACCGCAAGAAATGTCGCTGCAACTGCCACAAACTGAGCCGGGAGCCGCGACCGACAGCCACAAAGCAGCCTGACAACGATGTGTGCCGCAAGGGAAGTAGCAAATGGCCAATCCAGAATTTGTCATTTGTTCGCCATTACTCGCGAGCGGATCTTCGGCTCGCCAGATCGTCCTGCACGCCGACGACCTGGGCATGAACCCGGCGGTTACCGACGGTATTCTGCAAGGATTTGAACAAGGCTTGCTCACCAGCACGTCGATTCTGAGCAATGCTCGCGATGCCGCGCGGGCGTTGGATTGTTGGCGGCAATTGGAATCAGCCCGCTTGCAGGGTAGCCTGGCATCGATGGCCCGGCGCGAGCGGTTGCGAGATCCTGCCCAGCCGTTTGATCTAGGCATCCATTTGAATCTAACCGAGGGTCGCCCGCTGACCGGCTCGCGCTATCCGGCTGAGTTGCTCCAGGCCAGCGGCCATTTTCCCGGGATTTTCGGCCTCTTCAGGCGACTGCGGCATGGCGGAGAGTCGGTGGCGGCGGCGATCGAAGAAGAATTGACCTGCCAAGTGCAGTTCATGTTGGACTTGGGGCACCGACCTACGCATCTTAACGGACACCAGTACATCGAGATGCTGCCGGTGGTGAGCCGTGTCGTGGAGTCGCTGCTTGAGAAATTCTGCATCCCGGCCGTTCGCGTTGCCTGGGAGCCGTCATGGTGGCAGTCGTTTACCTGGCATGGTATCAGTACGAGCCAATGGCTGATCGGCGGATTGAAGAAGGTCTATGCCGGCCGCTTCCGACAAAAAATGCTCGGCAACAAGGTTCTTTTTGCCGACGTTTTCTTCGGCACGATGACCGCCGGCACCGCATCGCTAGAGTTAATACGCGAGTTTCTAGCGGCAATACGCGATTTTCACCTTGCCGAAATTAGCTTGCATCCAGGTGGCAGCCCGCTCGCGGCGGTTAGTGTGACTGATGGTTGGCATGACCCGCTGGCACTTACACGACCACGCGAACTCGAGATGCTTGTCTCCCTCGAACTGGAAAAACTGCTTGCGGCGAGCGACTGCCGCTTGAGCCGGCTCAGCCAAATAGTCCTGGCATAGGTGATTTAATGGCGTCTGCCGATAACGAACGAATCCAGTACACGAACCGGGCAGT
>JANXQG010000358.1 GCA_025356915.1 Planctomycetota bacterium
CCCATGTTGCAGAGGGCGAATTCGTCTTCTTGTGGGCAATCCCATCCCGCGGTCATGTTATCCATCGGCCGCTGCTTCGGCAGCAATCCGCTCAGTAATGGCCTAAAAACAGGGGCCGTGAGGAGAAAATGGTTCGGACAAAAGCAGTCGTAGGTATTTGAAAACGTATGTCGCTCGTCCAACACCAGCAGTTCGTGTAGCAGCGTCGTTCCGGATCGCCAGTGGCCGATCACAAATACTGGATCTCCTTGGAGTTGCGTGCGTGCGATGCGCCGCCCCCAAAAGAGCGTCTGCAACAGCCATAGGCCAAAATTCATGATGCTCAAGAGCGACATCAACAGCGCCATGGCCCAGCGACGTGGCGATATATGAAACCGATTTCGCACCAATAGCGGAAACCAGCCCGTGGCGATCATGCCATCCCAAAATCGCAGAAACCAGGGCTTATCGGTGTAGCCACCTGAGCCGAGACCGTCGGATTTCTTTTGCTTTGGTGCGGAATCTGTTGACATATCATTCTCGGAAAAAAGCGTTGCGATACAGGATCTCCATGGTATCAAAACTCTTGGATGGGGCAAGATGAAAATTGGACTTCTAGCATTTCGTGAAAACGGTCTTGTTTGCGGAAGGCACAATTCGATATACTCCTCCTCACCCGCTAGGGATCTAGTGGACTAAATCCCCAATCGTATGGCTTTTGATGGTTTAAGGAGGAACCGCAATGACACGGAATGGATTCCGCAATTTCTTCGTCACGCCTCGTACTTGGAGAGCGCGGTTGGGCGTGTTCTTCGCTGGCCTGTGCGTATTGGCTGCGTGTGGGGTGATTCGCCATGGATGGGGGACATCGGCGGCCAAGGCGCAGGTTTCCACCGAGCCGACTCCGCCTAGTACCGCCCCCGTGGCAGCGATATCTGATGGTTTTCCTCGATCCGCGCCAACTGCCCGAAACGCAGCTTCGGCGATTCCCGGCCGCATGCAGATTCCCGACGTGGTGGCGTCGATCAATGGCCATTCCGTCAGCCGCAATGAGCTGGCAGTCAAGTGTCGCGTCCATTATGGCAAGGATGTGCTGGAGTCGATGGTCAATAAGTATCTGATTCTCTCCGCATGTAGGCAGATGGGGATCACCATTTCACGACGCGACATCGATGAAGAGATTGAACAGATGGCGAAAAGCTTCAATCTGCCGGTCGAGCAGTGGATGAAGCTCTTGTCGCAAGAGCGGGGAATCAAGCCCGAGCAGTATGCCAATGACATCATCTGGCCCAGTCTGGCATTGCGGAAGCTGGCGGGCGAAAGACTGCAAGTTACCCAGAAGGAATTGACCGAAGCTTTTGAGATGGAATACGGTGCCGCTGTCAAAGCGAGATTGATTATATGCACCACACCGGAGAAGGCCAAGGAGGCCCAGGCCCTAGCCGCGGCCAATCCGGCCGAGTTCGGCAACCTGGCTAAACAGTATTCGGAAGACGCCCCCAGCGCAAGCATCAAGGGCTTGGTCCCGCCGATCCGCAAGTATGGTCCTTGCCACGAAATCGAAGAGGCCGCCTTCGGATTGGCCGATGGCCAGGTTTCCGGTGTCATCCGCAGCGCGGGTCAATACGTGATCCTGAAGCGCGACGGCCTGATTGCTCCCCGAGCGATCACCATGGCCCAGGCCGCTCCACGTTTGGAGAAAATCATTCGTGACCGCAAGACGCGACTGGTAGCAACTGAAATCTTCCAGGAACTGCAAAAAAAATCTCACGTGCAGAATGTCTTTAACAACCCGCAACTCCGGCAGCAGGTGGGCGAGGGCGTGGTCGCGTTGGTGAACGGTTCTCCAATTTATCTCCGTCAACTCGACGAAGAGTGCATTATTCGCCACGGTACGGACGTGCTGCAAGGCTTGATTGGCCAGCGGATGCTGGAACTGGCCTGCAAGCAGAACCAAGTGACCGTTTCGGAGCAGGAGATTGATGCGGAAATTGCCCGCGCGGCCGCGCAAGTGACGAAGCCGTTGCCCGACGGCTCGCCCGATGTGAAGGGCTGGATGGCGATGGTTTGCAAGCAGCAAAACGTTTCGATCGAAACCTACCGCCGCGAAGCGGTTTGGCCCGCCGTGGCCCTGAAAAAGCTCGCCGTGGGTAAGATCGAGGTAAGCGACGAAGATCAGAAGAAGGGCTTTGAGGCGAATTATGGTCCAAAGGTCCGCTGCCGTGCGATCGTACTGAATAATCTACGTCGTGCCCAGGAAGTCTGGGAGGCAGCCCGCCGTAAGCCGACAGTCGAGAACTTTGGCGAGCTGGCTGGAAAGTATTCGATCGAACGAAGCAGCCGCGCTTTGGAAGGCCAAGTGCCCCCAATCCGCCGTTTCGGTGCCCAACCGCTCTTGGAAGAAGAGGCATTCGCCCTGAAGTCGGGCGACCTGTCGGGCGTGATCCAGTTGGACGATAAGTATGTGATCCTTTTCTGTGAGGGGTATACCAAGCCGATCGACGTGGACTTCGCGAGCGTGAAGAAGAACATCATCGAAGACATTCGCGACAAGAAGGAACGCTTGGCCATGAACG
>JANXQG010000184.1 GCA_025356915.1 Planctomycetota bacterium
CCGTCGCGTCCGCCTGACCGATGCGATGAAGGCGGAGAAGCTGAAAGAGGCCCTGCAGCAGATGTCGGAGGAGGGCGTGGTGCAGGTGTTTCGCCCGCGCGATGGCGCGCCGGCGCTGGTCGGCGTGGTCGGCCCGCTGCAGCTCGACGTGCTGAAGGCCCGGCTCGATGCCGAATATTCGCTGCCGGTCGAGTTCGAGGTCTCGGAGTTTCAGCTGGCGCGCTGGATTTCGTCCGACAACGCCAAGACGCTCGAGGCGTTCGTATCCGCCAACGGCTCCGGCGTCGCCGACGACGTCGATGGCGATCCGGTGTTTCTCGCCAAGAACCAGTTCTATCTCGACTACACCCGCGAGCGCGCGGAGGGCATCGTGTTCTCGTCTATCAAGGATGTGAAGAAGCGCGCCTGAACCCGCTTGCAAATCCGCGCGACAAAGCGAGACTGCATCATCGGGGCGACATCATGCATATCACGCTGCAATCTACCGTCGGCGATTTCGACGCCAGTTTCAAAACCGCACTGCGTAAGTTTGAGACCGTCATGACGGCGAAGGCGCTCGATCCCTCCGTCTATGTGATTTCAAAAGATCGTCCGCAGTTCACGTCGCTGCCGTTTTTTGTCCGGCCCAGTGGTGACGGCTACACCTACACGCTACAGGAGATCGGCCGCATTTTTTCGGTCACTCGGGAGCGCGTTCGGCAGATCGAGACGGAATCCATTCGCAAGCTCCAGTATCCCGGTCCCAGCCGCAAATTGGCTGCCTTCGTTGATCATTCACTTCCCTCGTTGGGTTCCGCCAGTTTTAGTGCCGGGATGGCAGTGATGCAGTAAGACAACCCACGGAAGTTTCCCGTCATTTATCATCCGGCCCGGCTTGCACCGTCACCTCCACCAACTCCTGTCCACGAAGGACCGTGATCTTCACGGTATCGGCCCGATCGATCATTTCCAACTCTTTCCGCAATGCCTTGCACGATTGGGTGAGACGATTACCAACCAACAAAATCAAGTCGTCGGGCTGGAGGTCGGCCCGAGCAGCTGCCGTGCCGGGGCGAACCTGGTCGACGTAGGCGGGGGTCCGCTCCAGGACGTCAGGCACAAGGATGATACCCAGCAGACCGGGATCCAGGGGATGGGCGGGCCTCTTCTCGGGCGGCAATTCCTTCAACGAGATGAACTTCCCGGCCTTGATCGCATCGATCGATTGGCAAAGCTGATCGATCGGCACGGCATAGCTCAACCAGGTATTGTTGAGTGAGTTGTGGAGTTCCCTTCCCAGTATGCCAGCCAGTTCACCGCGAAATGTCAGCAAGGCGCCTCCCGAGGCACCGGGGTTATTGGTGGCCACGTCGAGTACGTAAACTGGTCCGTGATAGGGAGTCTCAAAAACTCCGCGACGCCCCTCCAATCGGGTAAGAACCGAGACCGTGCCGCTTTGCACGCTGACCGATTCGTCGCCCATGGCCACATTGAAGAGATTGCTCAAGGCGAGAATCCGCGTGCCATCCGTCAGCGGGACAGCCTTGGCAAGGTCGAAATGAGGCAAGCTCGCGGCATCGATCTTCAACACGGCGACTTCCAGCCGCGGATCGCCACCCAAAACCTTGACATCATCATAGTGGCGGCCGTCGTTCAGAGTGATGGTGATATGATCGGTGTCCGATACGTAGCTCAAGGAGGTGAGGACGTGCCCCTCGGCCGAGATTAAAAATCCGCTCTGATAGCCCTGCATGCCGCGGAATCCGCCCGCACCGTAAATCTTTACCATCTTGGTCTGGGCTAGGTCGATCACGCGAGCCAAGCTTGGATCGGCAGCGGAAGCAGTCCATGCGCTGAGCAATACGGCAACAACGAGTAGCGCGGCAGACCAGCGGAGCACGGTGGTCGTAGTAGGACAAAATCGGATCATCTTCTTATTTCCCAGCCTCATCGCTAAATCGGAACTGATCAAAGTCAAATTCAAAAACGCTGCCATTGCCGTAAACCACAACGTGGCCTGGCAAGTCGTGGCCGTCGACGTCGCGATATTGTGAGAAGTGGACATCCCAGGGATCGGAATGTTCGTCGGCGTAGATTTCGACAGCGGCCAGCCGGCCATGCGAGTCGAAATAGAACCAGCTTTCGACACCGCGATACGGGGCAACGACCACATCGAATAACCCATCGAGCGGCGGCAGCGGCAACGTGCCCAAGTAATAAGCGTCGTTAAAGCCCTTGGTTCCATCCATTGCCATCAACCGGTAGAGGAACATCGCCGGCAGCAGCCCATGGTTGCTACCAGGCAGGAAAGCCTCGGCGAACTTGGGGCCCAGCATCCACTTGGAATCGCCCGCCGGTGCTTTGAGCTCAACTTCGCTGTCGGCGATGCGGAAGCTAACTTCCTTGCCACTTTGGAGCCTGCCCACGAAAGTCCAGACGCCGCGGGTTCCTTTGGCATCGCCGGGCGGCTTCCAGAGTTTGAGTACTCGGTCTTGTTCCAGCTTGTTGAAGAAGTAATTGGCAAATCCATGCTTCTCAGCAAAGACCTTCTTCACAACCTCCGGCATAGGCAGCTTCTGCGGTTCCATCTTAGGAAGTTGTGGCAACTTAGGCTGGCCTTTGCGGCCCTTTTCGCCCGGCTTGGGAAGGGGCATCGGCTGGGCAGGCCGGCCGAGTGTCTTTTCGATCAGTTGCTCGCGGCCGTGTACGCCAGTAAGACGGACATAAATTGGGTAGGTCTTATTCTCGCGGCGATAAGTCAGCGGCACACGCCATCCCTTAGGGAAGATACCCAAAGCGTTCTTGAATCCATTGGGCGTGGTGATCGGCCGTCCGGCGAAGCTGGTGATCTCGTCGTCAATCCGCAGTCCGCGACGGTAGGCGTCGGACGATTCCAGGATATTGGAGACCAGCACTCGCCCCTGGTCATCGGCCGTAACCTGGGCACCCAGGGTGGCATGATCGACGATCCGCCCGCTGTGCAAGAAACCGAGAAAATTCTTGATCTGGTTGATAGAAACAGCATATCCCACGTCGACGCTCACGCGCCCCCGCTTGTCGAACGAGCAGCGGCCGTTGATACCCACGACCTGACCCTGGCCATTAAACAGCGGGCCACCGGAGTTGCCTGGATTGATCGAGGCGTCGGTCTGTAGGCAGTCGGCATATTCCAAAAGCGTGCCGTCAGGAAACTGATAGCGATGGACGCCGGAAATAATGCCGCTGGTGACCGTGGGCTGGAAGTCGGTAGCCAACAGGAACGGGTTGCCCATGGCAAAGACCCAGTCGCCGACGTGAAGACGGTCGCTGTCGCCGAGTTCGGCATGGGGAAAGTCATCGCGGCCCAACAACTTGATCAGGGCCACATCGCCCGTGGGATCAAGCCCAACAATCACGGCGTCATAAAACCGGCCGTCGGACATGCCACACTTCATGGCATTGCCGCAGGGGTGCGTGACGTGGAAGTTGCTCAGGGCATATCCGTCAGCCGTGATAACCACGCCGGAACCACCCCCCTGCCCTGCCGGATCGAAAATCGCCAGCACGCTGCTGCTGGCCTTGGCCATGACGGCGATGCGTTGCGACTCGGCTGTCAGAACCTCGGTCGGCGGCTCTGTGGCGAGGGCTGCCGAGGCCACGATCAGGCACAGCAATAAACTTCGTAGAACGGAATCTATTCCGTTGCAACGCATTGCATGAATTTTCATTTAATTAACCTTAGATTTCCTAGGTCGAGATGATCGCCCGTACCGAAATTACCCTGCGACTCGACAATCAGCACCAACCGCCGCACGCCGGAAACGTCGAGGCTGATCGGCTTGACATTCTCATCGTTGCCGGCAACGCTCGTGTCCAGCAGAGTCTTGCCGTCGCCGAGGATCTGTAGGCGGACATTGCCCAACGGACGGACATCATCATCGATGCCGGCCACTGCCTCCAATCGGCTGAACTTGCCCGGCAATGTCCAGGCTAACTCACTGCGGCTGCGAAGGGCCAATCCCTTGCGGTAGACCTGTCCGCGAATTCGCAAAGACTTCGATTCGAGATTCTCGTCGCGACGGATCCGCGAGAACTCCAGGCGGCAGGCGAGTTCTTTTCCGGTAACTGTAAAGGAATGGGGCGTGAATACCTCCGAATCGGTTTTCAAATCGCTCAGATAAACAATCTTGCCGCAGGAGAGGTCGATCTTGGCGATTTGATCGAGCCTGCGACGAGTCGTGCGACCGCCGGACGAGGTGAACTCGATCTTGTCCTCGCTGAGCTTCAGCGACGCGGCCGCCCAATGCGAGCCGGCCGAATCGATGACCGTATAAGGACACTCCGGCGTGGAAGCCGCCGTGGCGTGAAAATAAATCAAGCCAAAGATTTTCGCCCGTTTGACACCCAATGCCTGGCCGTCAAGAATGAATCGGGCTTTCGTATCGGTGACATCCTCGATCGCGCCCTGGTGATAATCGATCGCGTTGGAATTACCGGTCACGAGTACGTCGCCGCGAAGCTTCTTGCCGCGGATCCGTGACCACTCCAAGACCGTCACCTCGGAGGCTGGCTGAAAACGAACGGCATCGATCTCAGCGGTTGGCACCTCCAGGCTCTCAATAGCGGAGAAGGCAATCTTGGCTCGGCCTTTCTCCACGGTGTATTCTGCGGCCGCAAGTTGCGAACCGTCAACCAAGTCAACCCACACGGCTGGCTTTGCCGCAGAATCTGCCGGTGGGCTGTGCAGCGTTATCGAGGCCAGCTTGCCTTTATCCAGCGAGGTAGGGCCGGTCGAAGTCTCGATGACCACCTGCGCAACATCCCAACGGATCAAGCTGCCGGAAACCCGAGAGCCATCCAAAAGCAGGACGTCGAACTGCGGCGGCGCGGCGAGGACCGAAAGGACCATCAATGGCAGGATAGCATGCATCGTTGACCTCATCCAGTACGTCAGACTTTCCAGCCTGACTTGGTCCGGTTCAATGTCAGGCTGGAAAGCCTGACGTACTTATCATGTTGTTTAGGACCGGCGAATCAATAACTGTACTCATCTCGCTCCGCGAGATGCATTCCATCTCGCGGAGCGAGATGAGTACGTTCCGAAAACCCGACACTTATTGATTCGCCGGTCCTTACTTATCATCGTCGCTGT
>JANXQG010000450.1 GCA_025356915.1 Planctomycetota bacterium
CGGGCTGGGCGGCCGCTCGGCTTCGTTCGGCGATGCGTACGGGGACATGTACGATCATCACACGGTGGTCTATGACTATGCCAGCGGTACACGGGTTTACGCCCTCTGCCGCACGCAAAACAATTGCTACGGCAACTCCGGCGACATCATCATGGGCACGAAGGGTCAGTGTGACCTGGGCACTTGCCGGATTACCGGTGAAACGAACTGGCGTTTCAACGGTTCCCGTAACAACCCTTATCTCGATGAACAACGGGCGCTCATCGAATCGGTTCGCAACGGAAAGCCGATCAACAGCGGGTCGTATATGGCCGGCAGCACGATGTCAACCGTACTCGGCCAATTGGCATGTTACACCGGTCGGCCGCTGAAGTGGAATGACGTGGCCAACTCTGCTTTTCAGTTCGGTCCAGCCCCCGACGCTGCCAATTTTGATACGCCGCCACCATCGAAACCCGACGCCACCGGCAATTACCCATTGCCCAAACCCGGACTATATGACGAGCCGTTGAAGGCCCCCAAGGTTCCGGCGGCTGAGATTAATAAGGAAAACGGCCGGTAAGGTGGGATCAGCTACAGCCCACCCCACATCTCTCCAAAACACGTAACCTAATTTTCTGGGACCAATATCATGCACAGTACCCTCATTGTAATCGCCCTGGCCGCAAGCGTTGTTTCGGCCCCGCCAGACAAACAACCGCCGGAGGCAAAGACCCGCGTGTTGATTGTCACCGGTGCCGATGCCTGGCACGACTGGAAGAATACCTCTCCAGTCGTCCGAGCGACCTTGGAGCAGGATCCACGAATCGAGGCCCGCATCGTCGAAGATCCCGAGTTCCTCGCCTCGCCGCTGCTGGCTGGCTACGACGTCATCCTGCTGGAGTTTTGCAATCCCAATCCATTGCGTCATCAGGCCGACGCCCAGAAGAACCTCACGCAAATAGTGGAGCAGGGCAAAGGTTTGGTCGTGCTCCATTTTTCCTGCGGAGCGTTTTCCACTTGGCCTGCCTATGCGGACCTGGCTGGCCGAATATGGGACCGCAAAAACACCCACGATCCCCGCGGCCCCTTCCAGGTGAAGATCCTCGACAAGCAACATCCCATAACCGGCGGCATGGAGGATTTTCAAGCGGACGATGAGCTTTATGTGTGCCTGGCCGGCGACAAGAAGATGGACGTCTTGGCCACAGCCCGATCCAAGGTAACCGGACAGGAATATCCGATGGCCCTGGCTATGTCTTACGGCAAGGGTCGCGTATTCAACACACCCTTGGGTCACGACGGCAAATCCATTACCATGCCCGGCACGGCAATGTTGCTACAGCGAGGCGTCCTCTGGACCGCAAACCGTAAAATAGAAAAGTAGGGTGGGCCGAGCTTGCGAGTCCCACCGTTTCCCTGCAATCATGGTGGGTATTCGCCTGCGATTGACCATACACTACAACTCCCCTAAAGGCATTAACCATGTCGCAAACCCAACATTCACCGATGGCCGACAAAGAAAACCTCTATCAAACCCGGCTGCGCCGCTACATCACGGCGATGCACAATGGCAAGCCGGACATGGTGCCGATTCGGCCGTTCGTGGCCGAGTTCACGGCCAAGTACGCCGGCTTTACCTGTCAGGACGTGGCTCACGACTACGAACTGGCCTTTGCCGCAGCGCGAAAATGTGCGGCCGAGTTCGACTGGGACGCCGTCGTCTCGAACATGGTTTACGTCTGGACCGGGCTGACGCAATCGATCGGGCTGAAGTATTACGGCATTCCCGGCATCGACATACCCGCCGATACCGGCTTCCAGTACCGCGAGCCGCCGCAGAACAACGCCTACATGCAGCCAGACGAGTATGACGCCCTGATTGCAGACCCGACAGGCTTCCTCTTAAATGTCTGGCTGCCCCGCGTGGCCGCTCCCGTTTGTGCGCCGGGCGAGCCGACAACCACGGCCAACCATCTCTCTTTCCTCAAGGGCGGGATGGCGATGATGAAGTATTTCGGCGCCTTCGGCACGCAGAACGCCCTGTTGCGGAGCGAGTGCGGCACCGTGTCGGCCATCGCCGGGATATTCAAGGCCCCCATGGACATCCTCGCCGACAAGCTCCGCGGCTATCTGGGGCTGGTCGATGATCTGTTCGAGCGACGCGACAAGGTTGTGGCTGCCTGCGAGGCCCTCATGCCGCACCTGTTTCATGTTGCCCACACTTCGGCCGATCCGCAACGGCTGGTGCCCATCGGCTACTGGATGCATCGCGGCGGCGTGCCATTCGTATCACCGGAAATCTTCAAAAACATTTATTGGGCGACGGTCAAGCCGATCATTGAGGAGCTTTGGGCACACGGCCACCAGACGCTCTTCTACGCGGAAGGGAAGTGGGACCATCACCTGGAATCGTTCGCCGAACTGCCGGAGCGGAGCATCGTCTATCACCTCGATCAGGGCAACGTCGAGAAAACGCATCGCGTGCTCGGCGAGAAATTCTGCCTCAGCGGCGGCATTCCTAACTGGCTCCTTCTCCGCGGCAAGCCGGAAGACGTGCGGC
>JANXQG010000465.1 GCA_025356915.1 Planctomycetota bacterium
CGCCGAGCCGAGAGCGAGCGTGCCTGCGGAGATCGTCGTCGTGCCGGTGTAAGTATTGGCGGCGTTGAGGGTCAGGATGCCCGAGCCGCTCTTGGTGAGGCCCGCAATGCCATCAAGAACCGAGGAGATGGTCCCGCTGGAGTTCGCCAAAATGGTAGGTGTCGTGCCGGCAAGCGTGATCGTGCCGCCGCTAATGGCTGCTGTGTCGGTGAAGGTGATCCCGTTGGCGTAGACCGTGCCGCTCACATTTGGCGTTGCGCCAGCCGTGTTGAACTTCGCGATACTCGTTGGGCCGTTGGTGACATCCCACCAGTTTGTCCCGGGGGTATCCCAGTTGGTACTGGTAAAGTCCCATGGAGCCGCAGGACCGCCGGTCCAGATGACGACGACAGCCGCGTTTGCCGAACTAGCACAGAGGAATATGCCCCCCATAATAGTGGCAACCGCGAGCAAGCGGGCGACGGAAGCCAGGCCCTTTTGGCAGCGGGCCTTGCCCGCCCAAGAACGAACCCTCTGAAACCCAGACGCCAGATCCGACTTTTGCAACATGATAAGCATTCTTAAAAGTGAAATGTAAAACGGCTTGATCTTCCCTGCTTGGCACTCGAGTGAATGCCACACTACATACATTGTAATCGAAAGCTACAAAACTCGTATCGAGAAATAGCGACGATTTTTGTAGAAACTGAGACAAAATTTGTACAAATGGGTGTTTTCCTTGGTTTTCTCCATTCGTATGGGGGGGCTGGAAGAGGGATTGGGGATTGGAGATTAGGGAGTGGAGAGGAGTGGACGCGGCAGAAAGAGGGAAAGTGAGGATTGTAAATTGCAAATTGAAAATTGAGAATCGAGGACGGGGGGAGGGGAGGAATTTGACCACGGATGACACGGATGTGTACGGATAGGATAAGACAGGAGGATGGATGACAGGGAGGGGGGGATTGTGCTGGCCGCTTGCGGTTTTGCAGTTTCCCTGTCTTATTCGTGTTATCCGTTGGTTAAATCTTCTGTTTTTAATGAAGAAAGAAGATGAACCACGGATGACACAGATGGGCACGGATAAGACAAGACAGGAGGATTTGCCGGCCGCTTGCGGTTTTGAAAGAAACACAATCCTCTCGCTTGCCTGATTTCTCTTGGCCACTACCGGCCCATTTGCAGTTGGATTACGATAAAAGTAAGGGAGGCGGACCTGACGGGCACCGATGCGCTCGAATGCTGGTTGTACTGGCTTTTGCACGCCCACGAGTACGAGCGGCACTCGTGAAACTGTTGCCAAGGGCATGTTGACAGCCCGCCGATTGGCGAATAAACTTGACGGCATGGACCGTGATCGCCTTTTCAAAGAGTTGCTCCTATCGGCCGATCGCCTCGATCAACTCGGCGAAGCCCTGCTCGATTTCAACTCACCTGCTGACCTGGACGCCTGGCTGCAATCGCATCGGTAGACTTCGAGAGTGGACGAAAAAGGGGGGATGACGATGGAGAAGCCCAAGATCAAGCCATCACCCCCGGCCCCTCCCCCGTGTACGGGCGAGGGAGGGCGGAAAATTCGACGCGTGGCGGTGGCTATCGACCCGTGTTATCCGCTGCGCCACCATTATGAGTTGGTCGTCGGCATTCAACATTACGCACGGGAGCACGCAGATTGGGATTTAACGGTCGAGCCGTTCATCCGCATGTTGCCGAAGGCTGAAGGCAAGAGCGGCTATCATGGGGTCATTGGCCGCGCGACGACTGAATTGGCGCAACAGGCGGCCCGTGCGGGAATACCCCTGGTCAACGTCTGGACCGGCTCGCCAGTCACGACGCTGCCCAGCGTGCTGCCCGATGCTAGGACTTGTGGGCGGACGGCGGCCGAGCACTTGCTCTCTCGCGGATTCCGGCGGTTTGCCTTTCAGGGTTTTTTACGGCACGCTGGAACCCAACTGGCCTGGGACGGTTTCAATGCCGTGCTGCGTGCGAAGAATTGCCGCTGTACGACCCAGAGGATCTCCCCGCAGCGAGACGAAAACGCCAAGAGATGGGATAGGTATTCGGCACGACTGGGGCAGTGGATCGGCAGTTGGAAGCCGCCGATAGGCGTTTTTGTGGTGCAAGACACCCTCGGCCCTTACCTGGCCTATACCTGTCAGCGAGCTGGCTTGCGGATTCCCGAAGACGTGGCGGTGATTAGCCTTGGGAACGAGCCGGCTGCTTGCGTCCTCTGGGAGCCGACGCTTTCGAGCTTCGATCTTGGCTACGACCGCGTGGGTTACGAGGCGGCGAAACTGCTGGATCGGTTGATGGACGGAGAGTCGGCGTCCAAGGAGCCGATCTTTGTTCCGCCGAAAGAACTGGTGGTGCGGCGTTCGACGGACGTCTGTCTGGTGAGCGATCCGCTGGTAACCGCAGCGCTGCGATTCATCGCCGAGCAGAGCCACAAGGGGATTCGGGGGGAAGACGTAGCACTGCATGTCCACGCCACGGAGCCTTCCTTGAGACGGCATTTCCTCGCAGTGTTGGGCTGCACCGTCACGGACGAGATTGCCCGGCTGCGCCTGGAACGTGCCAAGCGGCTGCTGGTGGAGAATGACAAACCTATCAAGGAAGTGGCGTTGGATTGCGGATTCACCAATGCCGCGCACTTCCGTGTAGGGTTTCTTCAAGCCGAAGGGATGTCGCCTGGCAAGTACCGCCGCTGCCATGGCGGGAAAAAAGACCCGGGCGCACGGCTGCGTTCTGGTCGGTGATCCGGCGTTCTATCGGCGTTTTGGCTTCCAGAACAACCCGGCCTTGCGAATGGAAGGTGTTCCCCCGGAGGTTCTCATCTGTTTGCCGATGGATGACCGGATGCCTGAAGGAAAAGTGACGCATCACCTAGCGTTCCACGTTGGTCCATGACCCAAGGCGAGGACGATGGAGCGGTGGTGGCCATGGGCTTGTGTTTCTGACCCAAACGGCTCTAATTAGATGAACCCTATGTGGAGGCTATGACTTTCGGTTCAATGTTGCAAAGGAAAATCTCTTGACGCCAGACGAACAGCTAGACCGGCTTGGAGCAGAATTAAATCGACTCAAAAGCGAACACCCGAACAGGCACGGTGTTCTGCGCCTTTCAAACAACTGTTTGCGTTCGTGTTCCAAGTGGAAATGGCAACAGCATGGCTGGTCTCTCAGTGATGGGGAGTCATGCGGAATTATGAATGGAGACGATGCAGAACAGCGCACCGCTCTTCTGTCGATTCTGAAAGCAAGCATGATCCAGAAGGTCGTGTTTGTTCCCGGAGCAACGACGCTGGAAGTTGGATTGGACGTTTAGTCGTCTATTTCATGTTCCAGGTAGCAGCAGACGTTCTGTTCCAACGCGTTGGCATTGAGCTTCAAAACGGGCTGTCCGCTGGACGAACCGGCAAGGTCAATCACGCGAATGACACTGGACCATTCAACCATGTCGGGAGCAATATCCGCCAACTGATTCGGCGACTTCTCGAAAAACTCGCGATTCCAATGGTTCCCTATACGGCCAGGGAATAGGGCCAAGTAGAGGATGTCCATTTCCACCAGTTCGTTGAAAAAATGCGTGCCTAGCGATACGTCAGGAACGAGGTCGTCTCGCATGGCCACAATCTCGCAGAGGACCGCGACGTTGTTGATTTCAGCGAACGAGACGGGTACACCCAACGATGGCGTGCTGGTTCCCCACCGACCCGGACCAACGAGCATGGTACACTTTGGCCGCGAGGATTCTTCGGCATGCATCAGCCGACCGATCATTCGGGCGACCGAGTAGCGCTCGCCAAGCGGGAGTTGTGAGTACACGGACGGTACCACGTAGATTAGCCGGTCAATAATGTTCAGCCGACTGCGCCCGATCACCGCCCCGTGGGACTGAAGGATCATGTCCTTTTCATCGATCGAGTCGGGGATTTCAATGGCCTTGCCGCCGCCGGTCACCTGGAGCGGTCGGCACTGCACGAGGTTGATCTTGTAGCGGTCCTTGGTGAAGAAGTTGGCGGTGAACTCGATGTCCACCGGGTAATCGTAAGCGTCTTGAAGGATGCGGAGCATCTGCCGCATGTCGTCAACGAATGAAGTTTCCGACAGGAGGCGGTTGAAGGTGAGTACCCAGGGGAACACTTCCTTCAAGCCGCGCTGCTCCGCGTACTCGGCTATAGCACGGTCCTCGGAGGCGAACATGTCGACCGGCAACTGCGGGCTTTGCCGAGCCACGTCGACGAAGTGCTGGGAGACCAATTGGTTCGCCTCCAAGTCGATGACGTCAACTCGCCGCTGTGAGTACTGGCGTACTTCGTTGGAATCCGATTCGGGGCGGCGATCCGGGGCATTCAGGGCGACAACGCGCGTGTAGTCGTCGTCGGAGCGGTCAACCGCTCGCGTGCCCAGGCCGAACACCAACCGCAGCATTCCTGCGTCGGGGTCGATGTACGGGCACCAGGCGTAGGGATTGAAGGAGAGGCCAACGCCGGCGATTTGCGGGTAGAAGAGCGTTCCATAGCGTGTGCCAGAAACCCGCTGTACCAGAAGCGACATTTGCTCGTCGCGGTCGAGGATATTGCGCTGGGCGCGGTAGCGCAGGGCCTTCTCGCTCATGGTGCTGGCATAAATCGTGCGCACGGCCGATATGAAGTCCTGGAGCCGTTTAAGGTGCGGACCCTGGTTGGCACAAAATACGCTCTCGTACTTTCCGGCAAAGGCGTTGCCGAAGTTGTCTTCCAAGAGGCTGGACGACCGGACGATGATCGGCGATTGCCCGAAGTAATCGAGCATGTCCGTGAATTCCTTCTGGATCGAATCGGGAAACGTACCCGTAAGGATCCGTCGGCGGGCCTCTTCCGCGCCGTCGAGAAAGGTGGCCGGGTTGTGCTGCTTTTGCCGTAGCCACCAGCAGCCGTTCTGCACGAGAAATGTGTAGAAAACGTCCGAGCCGATGAAAAACGAGTCGTGGGCCTCCAGCCGCTGGTTCCAGCGGGGATCGACCTTGCGCAGGATAGCCCTGGCCAGAAGCATGCCAACCGATTTTCCGCCGATCAGCCCAGTGCCGATCATCCGTTTCCAGACGCCGAGGATATCGGCCAGAGTCAGGTACTTTTCCGTGAGCCTCAAGACTCGATCATCGCGGGAGACGGCCGTGCGCAACAAGCCGGGCACGAGGCGATCCGCCGCCTCGGGGGGCTGCTGGCCCTGTTGCACCGACTCCCACACCGCGTCGGCCTCCATGAACTTCCGATTCCACACTCCCAGGCGAGACCGCACCGAGTCCATTCCAACCCAGGGAATCGAGGTCTGGATCTCGGCGATGGTCGAGCTTTCCGTGACGGGCAGAAACTTCTCGCCCTCCCATGCATGCAGCATGTACATCGTAGGCGAATAGCGATACTGCACCTTGATCGGATGGATGTATAAGTCGTCTTTGTGCCGGTATAGTTCCAGGAAGATCTGCGTGGTTTCGCTAATCGGGTGCGTGGCATGCACGGAATGGCAGCCCCGATAAATCGCAAAATATGCGAGCGATTCCAGATCGAGAATGTAGGGGCATGTGAGCATGAAAAAATTGCCCAACATCCGGTCACTGCACCATTCGACCGCCAGGGACGAGAGACAGTCAAATACCAGATAGGCCCCCCGCCCCGCGAGGCCGATCACCCGATGGATCTCGGTGATGAACTGCTCGAAGCCTTCGTTGACCTGGAGTTGGTGAATCTCGGCCCCGCTTTCTTCCGACATCAAGGGCTGGTGGTCCGCAAAGCGAAAATAGACCAACCGCTTCCCCTGCGACCGCGCGTACTCGCAATACGCATTCACGAATGGGGCATAGTCGCGCATCGAATCGACTTCCCAGACAACGTTGTCGCCGGGAATCAACCCTTTGAACACTTGATCGAGTCCCGGGAGCCCGGTGCTAAGGTGCGAATCAAGCATTGTCGCAGCCCCATTGGAGATGGGGGCCTACCCTTACTAGTGACACAGATTGATATTTATGGCAATCGCTGGAATCCCGCCTTTAGGCGGCATTTACCCAACAGGTATGGCAATTCGGAGACACTACACTAGTGACTGTTTATCGTATGCATGTTTCGCACCTAAAACCGGAAGAGCCAACAAACAGCACTCCTCACGCAGGGCGCGAGGAGTGCCGTGCGAGCCCGAATGCCTGCTCAGACCACGCCTTGGGCAAGCATGGCGTCGGCCACTTTTACGAAGCCGGCAATGTTAGCGCCGCGAACGTAGTTGACAAACGGGCCGTTTGTGCCGTACTTCACGCAGTTGGTGTGGATCGACTTCATGATCTCGTGCAAGCGAAGGTCCACTTCTTCACGCGGCCAGCGCATCACGCCGGCGTTTTGTGTCATTTCCAGGCCGGAGGTGGCCACGCCGCCGGCATTGGCAGCCTTGCCCGGACCGTAAAGAATCTTGGCTTCGAGGAACACATCGACGCCCTCGGGCACGGTCGGCATGTTCGCGCCTTCGGCCACGCAGATACAACCGTTGCGCACCAGTGTCCGGCTGTCATTCCCGTCGATTTCGTTCTGGGTTGCACTGGGGAATGCCAGGTCGCATTTGACCGACCAGGGTTTCTGGTTGGCAAGGTACTTCGCGCCCTTGAACTTGTCGCAATACTCGCTAATACGACCGCGACGGACGTTCTTGAGGTCCATGACCCAAGCCAATTTTTCCTCGTTGATGCCGTCGAGGTCAACGATTGTTCCTCCCGAGTCCGAGAGAGTGACGGCCTTCGCACCATATTGATTGAGCTTCTCGATGGTGTACTGGGCCACGTTGCCGGAGCCGGAGACGACCGCCACCTTGCCTTTGACACTGTCACCAATTCGGTTGAGCATTTCTTCGGCAAAGTAGACCGTGCCGTAACCGGTAGCTTCGGGACGAATGAGCGAACCGCCGTATTCCAGCCCTTTGCCGGTCAACACGCCGCAGAAACGATTAACGATCTTCTTGTACTGGCCGAAGAGGAAGCCGATCTCGCGGCCGCCCACGCCGATGTCGCCCGCGGGCACATCGGTATCAGGCCCAATATGCCGATACAATTCCGTCATGAACGACTGGCAGAATCGCATCACTTCGTTGTCGGTCTTGCCCTTGGGATCGAAGTCGGTGCCACCCTTGGCGCCGCCCATCGAGAGCGTGGTGAGACTGTTCTTGAATACCTGCTCGAAGGCAAGGAATTTGAGTACGCCCAGCGTGACTGTCGGATGGAACCGCAGCCCGCCTTTGTACGGGCCAATCGCGCTATTCATCTGGATGCGGTAGCCGCGGTTGACCTGCACTTCCCCGCGATCATCGACCCAGGAAACGCGGAACATGAGCACTCGTTCAGGTTCGACGATCCGCTGAAGGATTTTGGCTTTGCGGTAAGCCGATGTGGCTTCCACCACCGGCATCACCGACTCGACGACCTCGCGCACCGCCTGGTGAAACTCAGGTTGGTTTGGGTTCTGGACAATAAGCTGTGCCATGAACTCATCGATCTTGGTCGGCGCTACGGCCGGGACATCACACTCCGAAATTTTGGTACTCATCGCTTCCTTCTCCTTGTCGTAGTGGCGGGAAACACCGGCGACTCCAAGTGCTGCGGCAAGGTCGCGTGGCTCTCTTCTTCCGTCGAAGGTGCGTGGCCGTTGGGCGAACTGACAGGCCGTAACTGTGGCCTCTGGTCGAAAAACTCACAATCGACCACCCAAGTACCAGGCTGCCGAAACCTGCAACTTCTTCCGCTCTTGCACAATGCACAAAGCCCTACCGTCACGAAGCTCTCCACAAGCTGGGTTTTAGACTACCAAATCGTGTGTCATGGCCACATTCGCGGTAGCAAGACCGGTTGCTTGCTGCCAGTAAGTGCAGCCACAACAGCTCAGTTGCGGCATGGTGCTGCCGATGCAACAAAGGTTTTATTATAGCAAAAAGAATAATCTATGCAACAGACCGGCAAAAAAAGGAAATATTTGCTGCTTCCGGAATGCACTGCTCGTGATGAATCGGCAATTCTGCCAAATGTATGCCTGCCTCTCTGGTAAGATTCCGGCTGATGCGGTAAAATTGCCGAATAGTGCGACACAGACGCGCATGACGCCCTGGCCGCAATTTGAAATCAACCTGTCGGAGGGATGATGGACAAAAAACAACGCAATCGTATCGCAATTCTGGGCGCGCTTCATAAAATCGGCTCCCCGGCAAATTCCGTAAGCCTAGCGCAGTTTCTCGGTGCCGCGGGACACAATCTGAGCGAACGTACCGTGCGATTGTATCTAAGTGAACTCGATTGCGAAGGGCTGACCAAGCCGCTCGGAAAAAAACGGATAATTACGGAAAAAGGTGCCGCTGAGTTGCACGCTACCCACACCTTTCAGCGGGTTGGCTGTCTTTCGGCCAAGATCGATCAGATGGCCTACAGCATGACCTTTGATCTCGTCACTCGCACGGGACTGGTCGTGGTCAATTTGTCCTTGGTTGATCCACGGCAACTTGCTGCCTGCATGGATACGGTTTGCAAAGTCTTTGCTCGCGGATACGCAATGGGCAGTCTCCTTGCATTACTTGCTCCCGGGGAATCTTTGGGCAACTGGACCGTGCCGCCCGACAAAGTCGGGTTCTGTACGGTTTGCTCGATTACACTGAACGGTGTACTCATGAAACATGGTGTGCCAACAACATCGCGTTTCGGCGGGCTTCTGGAATTGCGCGACGGTCGGCCCACTCGGTTCGTTGAAATGATCCACTATGACGGTACAAGCATCGATCCTTTGGAGATATTTATTCGTAGCGGAATGACGGACTATTGTGGCGCGGTCCGAGACGGAAATGGCCTGATTGGAGCTGGTTTTCGCGAAATGCCTGCAAACAGCCGCGATCTGGCCGTACAATTGGCGGAGCGCGTGTCAGCCATCGGATTGGGTGGCTTCATGGAAATCGGATGGCCCGATCAACCGGTATTTGAAGTACCCGTGACCCCCGGTCGCATTGGAGTCGTCATTCCGCTACGAATAAATATCTCCAAAGGATCGATGCTTGTACCGTCATAGTGGATCATTTCAACGAACCGAGTGGGCCGACCGTCGCGCAATTCCAG
>JANXQG010000484.1 GCA_025356915.1 Planctomycetota bacterium
ACTTCGCCGCCGACCTGACGATCATCGAAGAAGCTCACGAGTTCCTCACCCGGCTCAAGGAAGGCCCGCTGCCGATGATCACCTCTTGCTCACCGGGCTGGGTAAGCTTCATGGAGCGGTTCTATCCCGAGCTGATCCACCATGCTTCGACATGCCGCTCGCCGATGGGCATGATGTCGGCTTTGATCAAGACCTATTATGCCAAGAAGAAGGGAATCGACCCTAAGAAGATTTATGTTGTCGCCGTCATGCCCTGCGTGGCCAAGAAGTATGAAGCCAATCGGCCCGAGCATACCATTGAGCTGGGGGCAGGGGGCGGGGGAGAAACGGACAAGGGGAGAAACGGACAAGGGGAGAACATTGCCCTCACCCCCGGCCCCTCTCCCGAGTACGGGCGAGGGGAGAGGGTGCAACTCACCGACGCGGTGTTGACCACGCGCGAACTGATTTGGATGATCAAGTGCTACGGCATCAATTTCAATATCCTGCCTGACGGCGAATTCGACGCGCCGCTGGGCCTGGCGAGCGGCGCCGGCGATATCTTCGGCACGACGGGCGGTGTGATGGAAGCGACGCTTCGCGCTGCGGCCGAGTTGGTTACCGGCAAGCCGGCCGACCGACTGGAGTTCACCGAGGTCCGCGCCGTGGAGGGCCTCCGCGAGGTCTATGTGGCTATCGGCGAACAGAACATTCACGTCGCGGTGGCCAACGGTCTGGAGAACGCCAAGGTGATCCTCGACAAGGTTAAGGCCGGCAAGGAGTCGTTCCACGTCATCGAGGTCATGGCTTGCCCCGGCGGGTGCATTGGCGGTGGCGGCCAGCCCTATCCGGCCGAAGGTTACCGCGTACTCGATCCCGAGTTGCTGCGCAAACGAGCGGCTGCGCTCTACAGTATTGATACCGGCAAGAAGCTCCGTAAATCGTACGAGAACCCAGCCATTGAGGAGGTTTACGACCAATTCCTCCTCGAGCCAGGTTCGGAACTTGCTCATCAACTCCTGCATACCAGCTACCGTCCCAAACTACCGCGAGGTATCCGATGAGTTCTTGTGCTTGTGCCTGTTCGACCGACAATTGGGAATATGTACAGAACATGTCCCGAGAAGTCCTAGGCGAATCGATCTGCCAGTTCATTGATGCGTGCCGCGGTGACCCGCAGCCGGAGAGCCAGCTCATCGCGATTCTGCATCGCGTGCAGGCGCAATATGGCTGGCTCAACGCGGCGCAGCTTGACGCCGTCGCGCAGTTGCTGCAAGTACCGGCGGCGAAGGTGTCGGGCGTGGCCAGCTTCTATCATTTTTTCCGCTTGCAGCCTCGCGGCAAGTTCATCATCAACGTCTGCCTCGGTACCGCCTGCTATGTCAAAGGCGCTGACCGCATAGCGCAGCGGCTGATCAGCGAGTTGGGCATCACCTGGGGCGAGACGAGCAAGGACGGACTGTTCAGCCTCGAAGTATCGCGCTGCGTCGGCACCTGCGGTTTGGCACCTGTCGTCGTCATCGATGGTCAGGTACATGGCGAAGTCACTGCCGACCAGGTGCCGGTGATTTTGAGCAAGTATCTGAAAAAGGCTAAGGGGTGAAGATCGGCATACTTCCCATGGCGGTTTTTTCCACCATCGGGCCTGAAAGAAAACACAAGCACCGTTCGTGTTGACTGCGATGACCCTTCGCGGTATCGGCAACGCGAAGGGGTCAGGTCCATGTTTTCGGGCAAGGATCTCGGGTGAATTTCATACCTTCTCGCCGAAAAATGGACCAGACCCCGGACTTTGCAGTTCTCCTCGCTGCACGGCTTGATCATTTGCCGGAAGGAATCCATAATGTTCGTTGAGGAAAAATATGGAAAATAGCAAAATTCGTCGTTCGATCCTGCCTGTTTCGGTCGCTTTCGTACTATTTGTGGGCGTTTCCTTTCACAGTTTGGAAACGGCTGGCGCAGCGCGGAAAAAACCGGCCGGCCCAGCAGGAACCCCAGACCTGACTCAAGGCATTCCAGCGGACATCAGCAAACCCTACAATCTCGGGCCAACTGGGGCACAGGGCTGGATCTACGTCGAACGCGGCATGACGGAGAAGAGCCGGCAGATATTGATCACAGAAGTCGAGAAGAACTCGCCGGCCGACGGCGTCCTGCAAGTGGGCGAGTGATTCTCGGTGTTTTTGGAGAGCCATTTTCCGAAGATGCCCGCAAAAGCTTCGGCCGGGCGATCGGCAAGGCGGAAACCGAAACTCACCAGGGGGTTCTGAAGCTGCTCGTGTCGCGCAAAAGCAAGCAGCAGGAAATCGATCTGAAGTTGAAGGTTATGGGCACTTAGGATCGGCGCATCAATAATTGTCGGAAGAGTAATTGGCGTTCCCACGGTTTGGTAGATCGTTTAAGATATCGCAGTGAAATCAATTACAATGAGGAGGCCAAGGATGGCATTTGCATTTACCGGTCAGTACGCGCCAGAGATTCAAGTTCAAATGCGGGATTTTTATGGGACGTTGTCTGAGAAAGATAAACGACGGTTTGCGGTCTTGGAAGCGAAACGGCTGGGGTACGGGGGCATTTCCTATATTGCTGACGTGTTGGGTTGTTCGGCCCGGACAATCGAACGCGCCTGGGATGAACTCGATAGCCTTCCTGACGATCCCTTGGTAGGTCGTATTCGAGCTCCCGGCGGCGGTCGAAAAAAAAAATCGAATCCGAACCCGAGCTTGAGCTTAATCTGAAGTCCTTTGTGGAGGCCCGAACGGCAGGCGACCCGGATCAGCCGGAATTCGCTTCGATCGATTTCTCGCCAAGCTTTATTTCCACGCAGCTTGGTGAGATGGGAACGCCAGTCAGTCCACATGTGGTGCGCGACTGGCTCGCCGATAATGATTTCGCGTTGCACAAGATAGCGAAAGTCATCGCGGGAGGCAAGTCCCCCTTTCGCAACGCTCAGTTCGAGAACATCAAAGATTTCAAGTCCCAGTACTTCGATGCAGGGAATCCTGTGTTTTCCATCGATACCAAAGCCAAGGAGCGACTGGGGCAACTCTATCGCAAAGGTCGGGTGTGGACGCAGCAGCCGTATAGGGCATTCGACCACGATTTTCCCAGTTGGGCCAAGGGACTGGTGATTCCGCACGGCATCTACGATTTACTCCGAAACCATGGACACATCAACTTGGGACTGAGTCACGATACCAGCTTATTCGCCTGCGACAGCTTTCGCTGGTACTGGAATCGTATCGGCAAACGCTGCTATCCACATGTGACCTCAATTCTGTGGTTGTGCGATTGCGGCGGGAGCAATTCGGCCAATCAGAACTTGTTCAAACAGGACTTACAAACACTCGTCAACGACATCGGCGTTGAAATTCGTATAGCGCACTACCCCAGCTACTGCTCAAAGTACAATCCCATCGAACGCCGTTTTTTCCCACACGTCGGCCGGGCTTGTCAGGGGAAGTTATTCGACACACTGGATACCGTGGTTCAACTGATGCGTCGCACCACTACTAAGATGGGCTTGGGAGCGACAGTCAATGTCATTCGGCGAACCTATGAAATCGGTCGAAAAGTTGCGAAAGACTTTAAGGCCAATATGACCATACTCTTCGATGATCTAATCCCCAACTGGAACTACCGCGCAGTACCACGGTAGTTCCGACAGTTATTTATGCGCCGATCCTAAGCTACCGGCGAGGGATAGAACATAGCCTGGGGAGGAGAAATCAATGGTGGCAGATCGAACAGCGCCGGACTGCAACCAGATCGCCCCCCAAGATGTCGTACTCCTAATGCCGGCCTGCGAGTAACTGCTCGTGAAAACATTGGTCCAAGCCGCAATATCGCCCACACCCGGAACGCCATTATTCCAGTTGTTCGTAGCTCCAGCA